>CAYYGI010000078.1:0-6044 GCA_964471085.1 uncultured Acidimicrobiaceae bacterium | reverse complement strand
CCGTCGGTGAACTTTCTTCGTCACAGCTTTGGCATGTTCATCCCGGGCATGGACGACCCACCCGATGACGAACTCCCCACCGGACTCAACGCACTTGAAGCGTGGGGCGTGACCAACCGCCTCCTCGCCGGGATCCAGGGTGGGCACGAAATCGACCGCCTCGTTGCCCACGAGCGCGCCACGGACGCTGTGCCAGCGGGTGAGTTGGCCACAGGAATCCTCGAGGATGCCCTTGGCCTTGCGACACGCATCGCCGCTGTTGCCAAGGACGAGGGTTGCACCAACGAGTCGGTTGTTCCCGTCACTGGGACGGTGATCATCTCCGGAGAGCCGATCAGCGGTTCCGTTCTAGCAGACCCAGAAACATTCCTTGTTTGTGACGTCAGCCCGTCGCGTGACAAACCGACCAGACGGATCGCCCTCTACGCCCAAGTGGCGTTTCTCACGGCACTCGACCCTGAACGGGCATGGCGTGGTGTCATGGTGGGGAAGGGCGAGAAGGGCACAGTGGTTGTTGTCACGATCGGCCCGTTCGGTGGGACAACCCAGGAGCGGTTGGATGAAGCGGTGCAACGCCTTGAGGTTCTTGTGGCGTTGTACAACGAAGGCATGTCCGTACCTCTACCGATCTTCGCGGAGTCCTCTTACGCCTGGCAGGCAGCAGAGCAGGACCGTCGGCGCTTTGAGACCGGCAAGAGGTGGGAACCAGGCTGGTCCACAGAGGGTGAGCGAGAGGAACCAGCGCACCGGATGCTGTTTGAGGAGCTTGTCACTGTTTCTGACCTTGCTGGCTCCGAGTTCCCCCGATACGCGGAAGAGCTCTGGGCGCCAATCCTCGAAGCAACCAGCGAGCAGACGGCATGACGTCTGTGCAGCCCTTTGATCCCGCCGAACCGATCGCTGAGGGCCGATCCGTAATTGAAGCAAGTGCTGGTACGGGGAAGACGTTCACGATCGCAGCACAGGTGACCCGCCTCGTGGCCGAGGCAGGTATCCCGATCGAGCGGATCCTCGTGGTCACCTTCACCAGAGCCGCCACTGCTGAACTGAAGGGCCGTATCCGTGACCGGCTCGTGGAGACGCTCCGGGTGCTGTCAGGAGATGGCGATCCAGATAGCGTGGACGGCCACATCCGAGTGCTCCTTGACGCCGATGATGCGGCGAGGGAGCTGAGTGTTGAGCGACTCACGGAAGCTGTTATCCGATTTGATCGGGCACAGATCTTCACGATCCATGGCTTCTCGATACGGCTCCTTGCCCACCTCGGATTCCACGCCAGGATCTCACCGGACCTTGAACCGATCGCCATTGACACAGATCTCATGTCCCAGGTCGTCTCTGACCTCATCGTGGACAGATTCGCTGACGACGCAACCGACTTCGTCAATGCATTCGACCTGGGCCTCATTGCGCGAGCGGTGGTCACCACTTCGGATGCGGTGATCATTCCCGACGCTGTCGATGTTGACGGCGAAACCAAGGCTCGGGCCGAACTCGCGGTTGCGGCTCGAGGCGAGATCAACAGGAGACTCCGAGAAGGCGGAAGCGCGGGATACGACCAGTTCCTCATCGAGGCCCGCGACGCCCTCGCCGATCCCGAGATTGGGGCAGAGGCCAGGCAGATCCTTTCCAACCGGTATGCCGTGGCGCTCGTCGACGAGTCCCAGGACACAGATCCAATCCAGTGGGACGTCATCAACGCCGTGTTTGATGCCACCCAGCTCGTCATCATTGGTGACCCGAAACAATCGATCTACGCCTTTCGTGGCGCAGACATCGAGTCGTATCTGTCAAGCGTCGAGCGTGCAGAGACCAGACGCACGCTCCTGACCAACTGGCGGAGCGACGGCCCTCTCATCACTGCCCTTGATGCGTTGTTCACGGGGACGACGTTCGGCGATACACGAATCGAATACCAGAAGGTAGAACCGGCTCCCGCGCATGAGGGGAGCCGTATCCATGGGCCTGGAGCACCGTTGACCATTCGCCGATTCGGAGCTTCTCTTCCAATTCAGCGGTGGGGAGGTAACCCCGACAAACCGTTCAACCGGGTCCCCAGCGTTTCTGTTGTCGCCGCCGACGTTGGAGCTGAGATTGTTCGCATCCTCTCTGCAGGCATCGAGATCGAGGATGAGGAGACTGGGCGGCGTCCCGTGGGGCCGGGGGACATTGCTGTGCTGTGCAACACGCACAAACAAATCGGTCTGGTCCGTCAAGAACTGATGCTGCGAGGTGTGCCTTCGATCGCCGCACGGTCGGGCAGCGTATTCTCCTCGGAGGGCGCAGACGAGTGGCGAAGGTTCCTCCTTGGTGTGGAGCGCCCGGATCATCCGTCAACGGTTCGCTATGCAGCCAGTGGCATCATTGTCGGAAAAGACCTGGCAGAGGTCGCAGCTCTCGACGATGACTCCACTGTCGAACTCCAGGCCGAGATGCGGCGTTGGAACGAAGTGCTTGCAACCGATGGGGTAGCGGCTCTCGTTGCCGATATTTCACACCGTACACGCCTTGTGGAACGGGTACTTGGCCGCCCAGACGGTGAGCGGCTCATGACTGACCTGACCCATGTTGCTGAAGCAGTGAGCCTTGCGTGGAGGCAGCAACGTCTCGGGTCGATGCTTGGCTGGCTCGAAGACGCCATCCGCGACGCAGGCAAGGAACGCAGTATCGACGAAGTTGAAGCCAGGGAGCGACGACTCGAAACAGATGCTGCAGCGGTCAAGGTCCAGACCATCCACGGAGCGAAGGGCCTCGAGTACCCGATCGTCCTCGTCCCCTTCCTCTGGGACGGAGGAAGGCGCAAGAAACCTGCAGTTCCTGTCTTCCATGGACTAGAGGAAACTGAGGGGCGTCGCCAGCGCTTCGTTGACGTTGGTGGGCCTAGATCTCCTGGCTTCGTTGCCCACCAGAACAAAGCGTTGGCGCAGGACGAGGCTGAGAAGAGTCGCCTTCTCTATGTTGCGTTGACAAGGGCCCAGCACCGCCTCATCGTGTGGTGGATCGACGAAGCAGCCGACACTGACGCCACGAAACTCCACGAGATCCTCACGAGAGGCGCCGAGGAGGATGATCCATCCGATCTGGCATGGCTCACCGAAGCTGCTGAGGGAACCATTGCGGTCCAGACAGCAACGAGTATGCCTGAGGTCGAGCGGTACGAACCACCGGCCGAGTCCAAGCCGGAGCTGGCCGTTGCTGTTTTCAACAGGCCCCTCGACTACGTGTGGCAACGGGCATCGTTCTCCTCCCTCTCGCCCGGCCACCCCATCACTGCGACAAGGGACACAGACGACGAACCGCTGCGCGAAGATGAGACCGTTGAGCTGGAACCTGAAGCCTCGCCAGTTGCCGATGCTCCCATGCCGATGGCATCACTCCCCGGCGGAATGGCCTTTGGCACGCTTGTCCACAGCATCCTCGAGCACGTGCGTTTCGATACTGACGACCTCGAAGGCGTTGTTCGCACCGAAGTGGAGACTGCACTCCGATTCTCCTCATGGGCCTTCGACATCGACGCAATGGTGGACGGACTCGTCGCCGCTATTCGCACGCCACTCGGCCCGAACCCAGGAACGGCCCGGCTCAGTGACATCCCATCGAGCCAGACACTCGACGAGATGGGATTTGAGTTCCCTGTGCGCACTGCCAGCATTGGCATGACCCTTGGCGACATCGCCTCGACGATGAAGGACTATCTACCTGCTGATGATCCCATGATGGGATACGCTGACCTTCTCGACGACCTGCCCAACGATCGCTTCCGTGGGTACCTCACAGGATTTATTGACCTCACCGCCGTCGTCCCAGACTCCGATGGGCACGGCCGCTACGTTGTCATGGACCACAAGACGAACACCCTCACGAAGCGTGGCGAGGAACCTGCTGTCACCGACTACGCCATTGGTCCAATGCGCAAGGCCATGGAGAACAGCCACTACCTCCTTCAGTCATTGCTGTACCAGGTAGCGCTCCACAGGTATCTGCAGTGGCGACTCCCCGACTACGACCCGGAGTTGCACCTTGGCGGCTCCTACTACCTCTTCGTGCGAGGGATGATCGGCCCGGACACACCAGTGATCGAAGGAGAGCGCTGTGGAGTGTTCCGCTGGAGACCGCCAGCAAAGATGATCGTGGAACTCAGTCGCTGCTTTGCTTCTGAGGACAGAACATGACGCTCCCCGACCGCGTGCGAGCTGCAGCGGACAACCCGAACATCGTCATCGGTGCCAAGGGGCTTCTGGCCGAGTTCAACGATGCAGGTGTCCTTGCGCCACTCGATGTGCTCTCCGCGATGACGATCGGCTACATCGAGGGAGATGACGACCCTGAGGTACTCCTCGCGGCTGGCCTTGCTGTGCGTGGAACACGGTACGGACACGCCTGTATCCGACTCGCATCCCAGCGCGATGCAGTCTTCGTTGATGGACAGGAATCCGTTGCCACCGATCTGCTGCCGTGGCCGGACCCCGCCTCATGGGAGCGTGCCATTGCTGGGAGCAACATGGTTGGCGACGGGGAAGATGACAGGCCTCTCGTGCTTGTGGACGATCGGCTCTATCTACAGAGATATCACAGCTACGAGAACCAGGTCGCTGGCTTCATCAACGATCGCACACACACCGAGCCGAGGCAACTCTCCGCCGAGCTTGAGGTTCTCCTCGACGAGGTGTTTTCGGCGGATGACCGCTCTGTAGCACCCACCAAGCAGAGGGTTGCGGCAGGGATTGCCCTCGCGGGTACGTTCTCCGTTATCGCGGGTGGTCCGGGGACCGGCAAGACCCATACGATTGCAGCAATGTTGGCGGCGTTGGCACGCAGTAACGAACCGTTCCCGCTTGTCGCTCTTGCGGCGCCGACAGGCAAAGCAGCGGCTCGGCTCGGCGAAGAGGTGACAAGTGCGGCCTCAGAACTCGAAGATAATGCCAGGGGACGCCTCGAAGGCGTGGAGGCATCAACGATCCACCGTCTGTTGGGATATCACCCAGCCCGCGGTCGGTTCCGCCATAACAGGGAGAATCGTCTCCCGTATGACATCGTCATCGTTGATGAGATGTCAATGGTGTCCCTCCCCCTTGCTGCGAGGTTGCTGGCTGCCGTACGAGACGATGCCTCTGTGGTATTCGTTGGTGACCCGGGCCAGCTCGAATCGATCGAAGCCGGCACCGTCCTTGCAGACATCGTCGGACCAGCAGCATCCGAGAATGCTGGTGAGCTTGTGGTCGGGGATCCCCCAATCGCAGGTTGTGTCACCGTGCTCGACCGGGGACACAGGTTTGAGGAGGCGGGAGGGATCGCTGATTTCGCGGATGCCGTTCGCAACGGCGACGGTGACGTGGCGATCCGTCTGTTGTCAGCAGGTTTGGAGGATCTTGAGTGGGTTAGCGGCGAATCCAGTGATGCATTCAGCGCGGCCGTCGAGCGGGTCGTCGAGCACCGGATCAGGCTCGTTGAGATCGCAATGACAGTGGGACGCATCGAGGAAGCTCTTGTCGAACTCGACGAGATCGCGGTGCTCAGTGCGCATCATCAGGGCCCCCAGAGTGTCGATCGATGGCGAAGACGCATCGAGGATGCCCTCGATGAACGATTCGGAGGGTTGCGCTTTGGCACAGAGTGGTATCCGGGCCAACCCATCATGATCACCTCCAACGACTACACACTTGACTTGTACAACGGAGACATCGGGGTCACGGTTGCCACCGACGATGGGTTGCGAGTTGCCTTTGGGAGAGGCGGAATCCGGACGTTCCCCCGGTCCCACATCGGGGATCACGCAACGGTCCACGCCATGACGATCCACAAGAGCCAGGGGTCGGGGTTCAAGGAGGTCGTCGTCGCACTTCCTGTGGAATCGTCACGGCTCCTGACAAGGGAGTTGCTCTACACAGCGGTCACGAGGGCATCTGATCGGGTGACGATCATCGGCGATGAGGCAGTGCTCCGCCACGCCGTGAACCGATCTGTGGAGCGTGCATCCGGTCTCGGTGTGCGGCTCTGGAAGTAGCTTCCCAGCTCGTTGAGAGGTAGTTCGATTGGGTGGGAAT
>CAYYGI010000077.1:3211-6081 GCA_964471085.1 uncultured Acidimicrobiaceae bacterium | reverse complement strand
TTTGTTGAGAACGGAGCTCGCCAACCAGTGTTTCACCGGACCCAGTCGTCGGGGAATGAGGTTGGGACGCTTCGGATTCCATCGCTTGGGGTGCACGAGATGATTCGGGCAGGAGTTGCTATGTCGGTGATTGATCTGGGTGTTGCTCACTGGTCTGGAACGGCGATGGCTGGGGAGGTTGGGAATCTCGTCCTTGCGGGCCACCGAACAACGAAGAGTGCACCGTTCAGAAATATCGACCAGTTGGTTACCGGTGCCTTGATTTTCGTCACAGATGGGAGGGGCTTCGATGTGATGTATCGGGTATCGGAGATTTTCATCGTAGATCCCTTAGCGCTCTGGATTACCCATGCAGGCCCCACCGCCACGTTGACAATGTTTTCTTGTCATCCGAAGGGGTCGGCGCGGTACCGGATCGTGGTGACAGCGGAGATGGTCGCGGGGCGCAAGATTGCCTGAAGGGAGAGGTGCCTCCCGAGCACTCTCATGTCTCGGATCTCGGATAGCTGTTCTGTGTTCTGCGCAAGGCACTACCATCGCCTGAATGGACCAAGACCTTAGAGCAACAGAGGACGGCCAACCTCTCTCGGATGTGCCCGTGGCCGTGCATCCACCCCGGAAGTACCCCAAGTGGCCGTGGGTGCTTGCTTCCTTCCTCCTAGCCAGCGGCATTGCGATAGCAATCTCCTGGCCGATCACTGTGCCGTACTACACCCTGAGCCCAGGCCCGGTGTTTGACACTTCTGACTTCGTGGAGATCGAGGATGGCCTCGTGAGCGATCAGGGAGAGCTCTTCTTTCTGACAGTCTCTCTGAAAGAGGCGAATATTTTCGAGTATGCCGCAGCACAGATCGATGAGAGAGTCACGTTGCGTGAGCGTGAAACCATCCGCCCCCCCGGTGTATCCCAGGAGGATCTCCGACGCGAGAGCCTCGATGCAATGGAGCAGTCGAAACAGAACGCAATATTCGTTGCCCTCACCGAGCTTGGGTACGAGGTCACATACATCGGCACCGGTGCCCTCGTAATCGAGACAGTGCCCGACTCCGCGGCTGATGGGATACTCCTCTCCGGAGACATCATCATCGAGATGGATGGGCACGTGATTGCATTCCGGAGTGATGTGATCGATCTCCTCCAGGACAAGGACGTCGGGGACCGCGTGACGATGATCCTCGAGAGGCCGGTTGGTGATTCCGCAGATGAGTACCGTGACACCGATGTCGAGCTTGAACTTGGGCCACACGTCGAAGATCCTTTACAGCCGATGATTGGTGTGCTCATTGGGAACAACGAGCCGATAGTCGAGTTCCCTATTGAGGTCATCATCGATTCTCACAACATCGGTGGTCCCTCCGCTGGGTTGATGTTCACACTCCAGATTATGGATCAGCTCACACAGGAGGAGATCACGAAAGGGGAGCGGATAGCTGGAACGGGGACGATGAGGAGGGACGGTTCTGTTGGTCCAGTCGGAGGGGTTCCTCAGAAGGTGTATGGGGCGATCGACACTGGCGCTGTGGCCGTGCTCGTCCCGGCTGCAAATTACGAGGCTGCCGTTGCAGCGGCTGGGGACGACATCAAGGTGGTGCGAGTCGAGACGATTGACGACGCTCTCGCGTTCCTTGATTCTCTCTGACAATCCGCGGAGAGCGCCGTTCTAGCGGTACGCTGCCGCACATGGGTGAAGATGTGACCCCGAACCACGTGCGGACCCGTCAATTTGATGTGACGCGTCGTGGATATGACCGTGGCGAAGTTGAGGGCTATCTTGGCGCGCTTGCTGACGAGATTGAACGACTCCGCGACGATCGTGAGAATCGTGAGGCCACAGATCTGGCGGTGGGGCTCAGCGATCCCGAGGCTCTCGCTCTCGAACTTGGCATTATTGGAGAGGAGATATCGAGAGTACTCGAAGCAGCTAGGGCTGCTGCAGACGGGATGAGAAAGAGAGCGGCACGGGACGTGGATGAGTGGCGCTCGACTGCCCAGGAGGAGACGGGGAGACTCATCTCGGAGGCCGTTGAACAGTCTCAGTCGATGCGAGCTTCTGCATGGAACGAGGGATCCTCCCTGCTCTCCTCCGCAGTGGCCGAGGCGAGTACCGAGGTAGCGGCAGCACAAGAGGACGCCCTCTTCTTGAGAGCGGAGTCTGAACGCGAGGCGCTCCGGCTGACCGGTGATGCAAAGCGTGATCGTGAAGAGTCGATTCGAGCTGCGCGAGCCGACGCTGAACAGATACTCGCGAGCGCTGGAGATGAGAGCGCCACTCTTCTCTCGACATCAAGCCAACAGGCCGAGAGAGCTCAAGAGCGCGTGAGGGCTCTTGAGGTTCGTCGCGCGGAGTTGTTGGTGGAGCTTGAGGCGACGCGTTCATTAATGGGGGAGCTCGAAGAAGAGGTTGAGTCTCGACGCAGGGCGCTCGACACACCCACGCCAGAGTTTGAGCCTGGGCAGCAAGCTCCTACATATCATGCCTCAGACACCGGATCGGTGAAGATTGTTGCTCAGAAGCGAACCGTCAGGGCGCAGCCTGTCGATGCTGAGGAACTCGTTGCCGATGTGGTAGCGCTTCGCAACGTGGAACAGCCACAGATCGAAGCCGATACCCCCCCCATCGTGGCCGAGACAGTTGCGGTGATTGCTCCACCGGCTATGACGTCGGTGCCAGCCAGCAGCCACCAGCCAGCAGCCACCAGGCAGCAGCCACTATCAGATCCCGAACCCTCCCCGATGAGCTCTCAGCCCTCCCCAGGCCAGGATCTGTCGGCTGGCAGCGAGCCGGAACCTGATCGAGATGAGATCGGTTCGCTGTTTGCAAGCCTCCGGGAGGAGGGCTCAGACCACACGCGTGGGGGAGAGCCTCGTTC
>CAYYGI010000077.1:0-3111 GCA_964471085.1 uncultured Acidimicrobiaceae bacterium | reverse complement strand
GACACCGTGGGGGCGACTGAATCTGTTCACAAGGCGGAGGAGATCGATGAGGCTCACCTCCTTCTCCCACTCCAGAACGCAGCGCTCAAGGAGATCAAGCGGAGCCTCGTTGATTTGCAGAGCGATGCTCTTGAGCACTTACGCACTGACGGTACATGGGTCCCCAGCGAAGAGTTCGTGGGTCGATTCCATGCTCCGTATGCTGATCTCGCGGAGGGGATCACTGGATCGAAGGATGACGGTGGTGCAGCAGAGGTGTTCAGCGTCGATCTTCTCGCAGCGGTGAGTGGTGCTGTTAGGAACGCGAGGGAGTCTGGCGCGGGTGATCGTCAGACAGCGACGGATGTATCGAGAGTATTTCGGATGTGGAGGGCGGACGAGGCGGAGCGTCGTGTCATTGACGCAGCAGAGAGCTTGCAGTCTCAGAAGTGAGTTCATTCTTGATGACTATCAACTCTTTGCCGTCTCACGGTAGCCGGTAATTCTCGTCCTCCTCCGATATTCCTGGCTTCGGGCGTGAGAATTCTCTTTTCACCGTACAATCCTGTTCGTGATTAATAGAGAACCCATTGCACACGGTCGATCCTCAGGCTTGCGGCGCTTCGTTACGATTGCGATCGCTGCAGCCTTCCTTCTCCTCTTGATGGCGCGTTGGGGAGCAACGCTCTGGACGGATTATTTGTGGTACCGCTCCCTCGGTATCGAGGGGGTGTGGTTCACGCTGACGTTCACCCAGGTGTGGCTCGTAGCTGCAGCGATAGCCGTAGCGTTCCTCTTGCTCTGGATCAACCTCTTCGTAGTGGATCGGATATCACCCCGTCCAACGGAGTTTGGCGACACTCCCGATGAGGAGATGCTGGAGAAGTACCACGAGTGGGTTGGGCCGCGTGTCGGTATCGTGCGACTCGGGTTCTCCGCACTCTTTGCTGTGCTGGTAGGGCTGGGGGCAGCGACTTGGTGGCAGAACTGGTTGCAGTGGCGCCACGGTACGTCGTTCGGGCTTGTTGATCCCATCTTTGGGGCCGATATCTCGCGATACGTCTTCGGTCTCCCTTTCTACCGTGACCTGTACGGATGGACTTTCCAACTTCTGTTGATCACAACGCTCATCGTGGTTGCTGCGCACTACCTCAACGGAGGTATCAAGATCGGCACCCCGGGCCAGAGCACGTCAGGTGGAGTGAAGGCACACATCTCGATCCTCATTGCGCTCATTGCGCTGCTACGGGCCGGTGGGTACGTCTTTGACAGATGGGAGCTGCTGTACTCCACTCGGGGACCGGTCTTCGGTGCCTCTTTTACAGATGTCACTGCTCAGATTCCCGCTCTCAACCTCCTCATATTTATCTCGGTGGTAGCGGCTTTGATTCTTCTCGGAAACGTGTGGGTGCGCGGCTGGTCGCTTCCTGCGGTCGCGCTCGGCCTCTGGCTGATCACAGCTATTGGTGTGGGCGGAATTTACCCTGCACTGGTGCAACGGTTCTCCGTTGAACCGAACGAGCTTGTGCGCGAGTTGCCGTTCGTGCAGCACAATCTTGATGCTACGCGATGGGCGTTCGGTCTCGATAAAGTAGAGGTTCGACCCTTTGAGGCTTCCGTCGATATCACCGCTGAGACGATCGAAGCGAACCGCTCAACGATTGACAACATTCGGCTCTGGGATCCTGACGTTCTCGCTATGACGTTTCCACAACTGCAGAACATCAAGACGTACTACAACTTCGCGGACGTTGACGTTGATCGGTACATGATCAATGGAGAACTCACGCAGGTGATGATTGCTGCGCGCAGTCTCGACGAGCCGAGGATTCCTGGGGGCGGGTGGGTCAACGAGCGCCTCGTCTATACCCATGGTCTCGGTGTCGTGATGAACCCAGCAAATGCTGTCACCGATGATGGTCTACCCGACTTTATGCTCTCCGATATTCCTCCAGTCAACTGGACTGGAAAACCCGAACTTGACGTCCATGTGCCTCAAATCTACTTCTCTGACGGTGCAGAGGCCGACTTCCTGATTGCTGGCTCTGCTGAGGGAGAGGTCTCCATGCCGGTGCGCGACGGTCTGGGAGGGGAGGAGATATCTACGATCCATTACTCGGGTGTTGGCGGTGTTGCGCTCGGTGGTTTCTTGAACCGGGCTGCCTGGGCGCTGCGATTCGGGGATCTGAACACCTTGATCTCCGCCCAGGTCCACGATGAGAGCAGAATTATGATTGCTCGCAACATCATGAACAGGATTCAGCGCGTGGCACCGTTCCTGTATGCGGATAACGATCCGTACATGGTGATTGCTGATGGGCGCCTCGTGTGGATCATGGATCTGTACACCGTCACTGATCGGATCCCATTCTCTCAGCCTGCGAGCACCGCAAGGCTGAATGCTGGAGCGCCTCTCCCGCGGACGTTCAACTACATTCGGAATTCCGTGAAGGCCGTAATCGATGCATACGACGGTACAGTCGAGTTGTTCGTCTTTTATCCCGACGACCCGTTGATCCAGACGCAGAAGAACATCTTCCCCGGCCTATTCAGGCCTCTTGAAGAATTCCCGGAGAGCCTTATTGATCACATTCGGTTTCCAGAGGACCTGTTCAGGGTCCAGACCGATATGTACACGCTGTACCACATGACCGATCCCGTTGACTTGTTTCAGCGCAATACTCCGTGGCAGATTGCTCGCGATCCCTCGACGACTGTGAAACCGCCACTTCGTGCGACTTTCGCTTCTCCACCGATGCTGCCGTACTACCTCTTGATGGAGTTGCCCGGCGAAGAAGGATTGTCCTACCTGCTCATGCAGCCTTTCACTCCTGCGGATCGGCCGAACATGAGTGCGTTCCTGGTAGCCAAGAGTGGGCCGTTGGAAGATTACGGCCGCTTGATCTCCTTCACGATGCCGCGCGATAGGCAGGTGAACGGTCCTGGTCAGATTGGGGACTTCATTGATCAGGATCCCCGTGTCTCTGCGGAGTTCACGCTCCTCGATCAGGAGGGGTCCATCGTTATTCGGGGCAACCTTCTCGTCGTCCCGATTGAGGAGTCGTTGCTGTATGTCCAACCGATCTACCTCACCGCCGAAGGAGAGGGCATTCCTCAAATGAAGCGAGTAGT
>CAYYGI010000076.1:0-6123 GCA_964471085.1 uncultured Acidimicrobiaceae bacterium | reverse complement strand
GCGGCAACTTCCGTGTCCGACTCCACCCCAGGCTTCGTGAAGAGCCTCGTGAGGCCAAACCCTGTGAAAGCGACCACGAGCGGAATAAGCCCATACCAGACTGGGTACCCCTCGGCTTCTCCGACTGGGATCGTGAGGTGCCTCCGATTGCCGTCACGCCCGATCGAACCTTCAGCGAGGCACCAGTACCCAACAACTTCATCCCCGGCTCCGAACACTTCGGTGTAGACCACCTTGGCACCTCTCCAAGTAGCGGGACACTCGGAAGGATCATTAACGGTGTGGGAGACCCCTCCCAGAAGCATAACTAGGACACCAACTGTGCCGACTACGGCCCACAGACGATTCAGTATCTTTCGCTTCCTCACGAGGATCAGCTTACACGGGTCGTCCGGGACAACTCATCAAACGGAAGCTCGATGCGGCGAGCAGCGGGGAACCTTGTAACGTTCTGTCATGGATGAGCGTACGCGATGTACCTCCCAGCGCACAACTACCCAGAATGACGATGGTTCGAGAGAGGATTCCATGACAACGAAGAGTTGGGCTGAGCCCTGGAAGATCAAGATGGTGGAACCGCTCACGATGACGACGCGAGAGCACCGTCAAGGTGCCATAGAGGAAGCGGGATACAACACGTTCCTCCTCAAAAGTGAGGACGTGTACATTGATCTGTTGACTGATTCTGGTACGACTGCAATGTCTGACCGCCAGTGGTCAGCAATGATGCTTGGAGATGAGTCCTACGCGGGAGCAGCGTCGTACTACAGGCTCCTCGAAGCAGTCCAGGACGTGTACGGCTACGAAGAACTCATTCCCACACACCAGGGGAGGGGTGCCGAGCACATCTTGAGCCAGATCCTCATCAAACCCGGAGATGTCATCCCGGGAAACATGTACTTCACAACAACGCGCTACCACCAGGAAGCCGCGGGGGGTCGTTTCGTGGATGTCATCATCGACGAAGCTCACGACACGTCTTCCACCTACCCCTTCAAAGGCAACATTGACCTTGACAAGCTCAGGGCAGTCGTCGACGACGTTGGTGCGGACCGGATCCCTTACGTCTCTTTCGAGACGAACGTCAATATGGCGGGGGGCCAGCCGGCTTCTATGGAGAACATCAGAGCGGTGTACGAGTACTGCAACGCAGAAGGCATCGCGGTCATGCTTGATGCAACGAGAGCCGTTGAGAACGCCTACTTCATCCAGCAGCAAGAGAAGGGGTACGCGCAGATGCCCATCTCTGCGATTGTTCTCGAGATTATGAAGTACTCCGATGGCGCCACCGTTTCTTCCAAGAAGGACAACCTCGTCAACATCGGTGGATTTCTCGCTCTTAGGGATCCAGAGCTCGCCACACAGGCGCGTGCCTTGCTCGTCGCATTTGAGGGTCTTCACACGTACGGCGGGATGGCCGGGCGCGACATGGAAGCACTTGCTGTCGGCATCCGAGAGATGGTCGAAACTGATGACCACGTCCGGGCCAGAGTTGGCCAAGTCGAGTATCTCGGCGAGAAGTTGATCAATGCAGGAGTTCCCGTGATCGAGCCGATCGGTGGCCACGGTGTGTTCCTGATTGCAGACAAGATCCTTGACCATCTTCACCGAGACGAGTTCCCTGCCCAGTCACTTGCGGCAGCTATCTTCGTCAATTCCGGTGTTCGAGGCATGGAGCGCGGGAACGTGTCGGCAGGCAGAGATCCTGAGACAGGGGAGAACCGACACCCCAGTCTCGAACTCGTCCGTCTCACGATTCCAAGGCGTGTCTATACACAGTCGCACATGGACGTTGTGGCTGAATCTGTAATCGAGGTGTGCGCGAACCCAACAGCAATTGGTGGCCTTGCGTTCACGTACGAGCCGGAGTCGCTGCGCTTCTTCCAAGCGCGCTTTAAAGCTCTGTGAGCTACTAATCCATCCCCCCTCCTATTAAAATCCCGCTATCGTGAGTCTCACCGAGAGAATCCAACCAAGAATGAAGGATCCAGACCTATGAAGCTCACTGCTGCGCTACTCGCCGATGCTGCACAAGTGCAGTCTGGGAAACTCTTCGTCCTAGGCGGCGGATTCGACACAATCTCGGTGAGGTCCCTCCCCGCAACCCATCGAAACCTGAGCCTCGCGATGGTCGCAGAAGTCGGCCCGGCGGAGAGAGACCGAGATCTCGAGCTCCATATCACTCTCATTGATGAGGACGGCACACCAGTGGGTGTAGAAGCAAAGGGCATGTTGCGAGTCGGTCTCCCTCCGAATCTGCCACCCGGCTCACCAAGCATTGTTCCAATCGTCACACCATTTCACAACATCACGTTCCCCAAGGCAATGGGATACACGTTCATAGTCTCCTTTGACGATAACGAACTTGCCCGGATCCGGTTCCGGGTCGTCCAGGTCTCGTGATGGCTGGAGTACTGAACGCTCCGAATGCGGTGTCGTTTCTCCGCCTTGCACTTGTTCCTGTCTTCGTCTGGCTCGTGTTTGCTCGAGAGGAGTACGGTTGGGCTGGGATCCTTCTTGGTGTTATTGGTGCAACTGACTGGATTGACGGGTACCTCGCGCGACGATTCGACCAGATCACAGAATTTGGGAAGCTCCTCGATCCTATTGCAGACCGAGTTGCAGTCATCGTGGCGGTCGTTGCTGGACTCTACGTTGGAGTGCTACCTGCCTGGTTCGCCATTGCTCTCATCACCAGAGATGTCGCCGTCAGCATCGGAGCTGGATACGGTTGGCTCAACGGTGTGACCAAACTCGAAGTTCGTTTTCTCGGCAAGACTGCGACTTTTATTCTGTATGTGGCTATCGCGGCGTTCTACATTGGAGCAGGATTCTCTCTCGATTGGCTTGTCTGGATAGCCATCATTGCTGGTGCACCTGGACTCGCAATGTATTTCTGGGTCGCGGTGCTTTACTTCAACGACATGAGAACCGCTCTCACCGATCGTGGGTAACATCGCTGGTAGATCACAAGGAGGAAATGTGCAGTACCCAGATGACCGTCGATATGCAGAGAACCATGAATGGGTCAAACTCGAAGGCGAGACGACTGTGAGGATGGGCATCTCAGAGTACGCCCAAGATGCTCTTGGAGACATTGTGTTCGTTGACATTCCAGAGGTCGGAACAGAGGTAACCGCAGGCATTGCGTGTGCTGAAGTTGAGTCGACGAAATCCGTCTCGGATGTCTATGCACCGGTGAGCGGCACTGTCACCGCAGCAAACACAGCTCTTGATTCCGAACCTGAACGTGTCAACACCGACCCCTACGGAGAGGGATGGTTCATTGTCATCGAAGCACCGGATCCTGTTCAACTTGCTGCTTCGATGGAGAATCTCATGACTTCCAAAACCTATGCGGAATCCCTTGCCTGAGCATCTTTCGGACTCGAAGTCCCTCTCCACGGGAAGCCATTCACGAAAGGTTCAACCCATGAAGGAGGGTTTCGATGTAGCATGGTGGTATGGATGACATTGAGAACGACAATCAAGACTTAGATATTGAACAAGATGCAACGCTTGTATGGGTACCTCCACCCGCTGAGGACCTCTCTGAAGGTGCCCCTGGCAGACTTGAGGGTGCTTTTGGCTGGGCATTGACGATCGAGGGTGGCCCCCAGACCGGGCTCACCTATGTCCTTGGGCCAGGGAACACCATTGCCGGGCGCGGCTCGGAGTCATCAATATTCCTTCCGGATGTGACCGTGTCACGCGATCACGTACGGTTCTCTGTTGACGCCACTGGCTTGGCGCTCTCAGACCTCGGCTCTACGAACGGCACTTACGTCAATGGTGAGAGGCTTGATGCGGGGATGCTGAAGGAGGGTGACGAACTCATGATCGGCAAGTACCACCTCAAGGTATCGCGTGGGCATGGCTGAGCTACGGGCTGTAGGGTCACCTCGCGATCGAACCCACACCATTGGAGAGGTGATCAATCTCCTCCGACCCGAATTCTCTGACATCTCAGTCTCGAAAGTCCGCTTTCTTGAATCACGTGGTCTGGTACAGCCCCGCCGCTCAGCGTCGGGATACCGCGTCTTCACCGACGAAGACGTAAAACGTATCCAGTATGTGCTCACTGAGCAACGCGACCATTACCTGCCACTGAAAGTCATAAAGTCGAAACTCTCCGCGTGGGATAAAGGGAGAGAGTCCCCAGCTACCTCCCAGAGCGGACCGCCACCAGAGGCGTACTTCGCGTCATCAGGTGTCTCTCTCTCTGCACGTGAGGTCATGCGATCGTCGGGACTCAGCGTCGAGCAGCTCGACGCTCTGCAGAAGGAGGGTCTTCTTGACCCTGTTCAGTTGCCCGATGGCAGTCTCGTGTACACCGATACCGACCTTCAGATCGCCAGAGCATCTCACAGGTTGCTTAATCGAGGCCTTGAGCCGCGTCACCTGCGTGGTATCCGTCTCGCCGCTGATCGCCAGACCGATCTCCTCGGCCAACTCGTCGCGCCGCTACTGCGACATCGAAACCCCGACAACCACCGGCGATCCTCCGAGATTCTCGCAGACACGTCAGATGCGTCCGCGGTCATCCAAGAAACCTTGGTGCGCAGTAGGCTTCGCAAGCTACTCGAACACTGATGCTGACAGCTTCGTTTCTCTCCATCGCGCTCGCCGCGTCGCTTCTCACTCTGCCGCCCACGCCGGTACCGGTGGGTGGGTTCGATGCGCCCGAGATACCTCGTGTCTCGGCCGAACGGTGGATCGTGTACGACGCAAGCACCGACACCCTGCTTGCTTCCTGGAACGCTGACGATCGTGCACCCATGGCGTCGGTAACGAAAGTCATGACAGCAATGATCGTACTTGAACACGCCGATCCCGTCACCGTAATCACTATCCCCTCCTTCGCGACAAATGCACGGGGGTCAAGCGCGGGTCTCATCGCAGGGGAACGGTGGTCGATCGCGGATCTTTTGCTCGCGATGCTCATCCGTTCTGGGAACGACGCAGCACTTGTGCTTGCCTACCACGTTGGGGGGAACTCGGTATCTGGGTTCGTAACCATGATGAATGCCGAGGCGGCCCGCCTCGGGATGGCGGATACAAGGTTCGCGAATCCGAGCGGCCTTGACGCAGATGGTCAGTACTCGTCAGCGCGTGACCTGCTGACGCTCACCATTGCTTCACAGCAGTATCCCGACATTCAGCGGATTGGACAGACCCGTCTCGTGAAATTGCCGGCAACTCCCCACCGGACGTCACATACGTTCGAGAACACGAATCAGATGCTCGGCGCGTTCCCCGGTGCCTTCGGACTCAAAACAGGAGACACACCCCAAGCAGAGAAGGTGTTGCTTGCAACGTCTCAACGGGCAGGACGCATCATTTACAGCGTCGTCATGCACAGTGACGATCACTTTGCTGATACCAGGGAACTCCTTGAGTGGTCATACTCCACCCTGACGCTCCGAGACCGCTGGCTGCGACCACTTGCGCGTCAAGCTGATGGAGGAGCAATCTCGGGAGTATTCGGAGACTTGTCGAGAAGCGAGCAACGCCGCCTCCAAGCAATGCCTGCACTCGACAACGGTCAGTGGAGAACATCGAAGCTTGAGGATCTCCCGAAGGCTGCAATCATTGGGCGATGGATCAGAGAAGTGATCCCGAACGTTGCATCGGGGGAGTGATGCCCGATCCTTTCGTCGAGGTTATCTCCAGAGAGACCCTGGAGCGTCGTGTTTCTGAGATGGGGGCCCAGATCACTGCGCAGTATCCCAATGGTGACCTTGTCGTTATTGGTATTCTGAAAGGCTCACTCTTCTTTTTTAGAGATCTTCTTCATCACATGCCACTCACATGTGAGGCAGAGTTTCTTGCACTGACCCGTTTTGGTCGTGAGGGGCGCGTATCGGTAGCGTTGGATGTCTCGATTCCCCTTGAAGGGAGAGATGTTCTCATCGTCCTTGAGATCGTCGACACGGGGCTCACTCTCGCAACAATCCGACGTCTCCTTGATGCACACGGTGCCAGGAGCGTCCGGACCGCAACACTCCTCGACAAAGTACCTCGACGCATTGTCGACGTGGAAATAGAGTACCGCGGTTTCGAGGTCGGTGACGAGTATCTCCTTGGCTACGGGCTTGACTGGAAGGGGTACTACCGGAATGT
>CAYYGI010000075.1:0-6159 GCA_964471085.1 uncultured Acidimicrobiaceae bacterium | reverse complement strand
CACAGCTTCGATCCTCATCTCGCCTTCTCCACAGCCGCATGAGACGCACATCACTCCACCTCCAAGTCTTTGATTCGCAGTTCATCCCCACCAGTGATCTTCACTTGATAATCACCGCAATCGGGGCAGGCATCAAAACGTTCGTTTACATGCACCGATTTCGCGCAGGGAACGCACCAGGCAATCACCGGCAACTCAACTATGTCAAGGCGCGCATTCTGAGCAATACCACCATTGGCGACCACACCGAAACTGAAGCGCAACGCCTCAATCTCAACTCCTGCAAGCGGACCGATCTCAAGACGTACGACGTTGACTTTCGTGAACGACTCTGCCACAGCCTGTTGCTCAATCACGGTGACAATACTTGCACAGATTGACATCTCGTGCATCAGGTCCTCCTCCACTTGAGAACGCAGATTGAGCCCTGGTCTACTGCGTGGAAGGTTACAGTCGTCCCTTGCCTCCGGTGCTGATGTAGTCGGCTAGCGCCAGTTGCTGCTTCGTGATGTCCTGCATCGTGTGATGCACCCGTTTGATGATCGCACGCATAAAGTCGAACATGAGTTGTGGGTGCTCGTTTATCAGCGGCCTGATATCTTTGGCCCGAAATTGCAGCACGGTCACATCCTCAATTGCAATGATTGAACGCACATGGGGTGTGTCGTCAATGAAACTCAACTCGCCCACGAGATCTCCCTGCTGCAATGTATGGAGAACCCGTGCGTCTCTGCCCTTCTCCCCGTTCTTTAGCAGCGCCAGGCGCCCACTCTCGACGAGATAGAAGCTTGTGGTCTCCTCACCTTGGCGGAACAGGTAGTCACCATCTCTTAAGCGAATTGTGTTGCAGGCGCGCTCAGCAAGGATCTGGGCGCCATCCTCACCGATGTAATCACCGATCGGAGCGTTCATGATCAGCTTCTTGGTCTGGGCGACATCGGGTTTTCCCGTCTTGCTTTGTGGATTGCTTGTCATGTCACATGCCTCCTTTGGCGAAGAAATCTGTAGCTTCCTTCAGGTTCTTAGTTGCATCGGGTGTTAGTCCTAACTCCAATTCCCACTCGTACCCCCTCATTGTCAGTAGCTGGACCTCAGGAACACGGTCGAAACAGATCTTGCAGGTCGCCATGACGGCTGGAATCGAGAGCGCGTGCGAAGTGAAGCTGAAGTCGAGTTCGGGGGCGACGGCTTCAAGGCGAATGCCATCGACTTCCGGTACTTTGGTTGCATCGACGAAGAGCACCCGCTCCATTTTGCTGATGAGGTCGGCATCCTCCAATTGAAGCTGATAGCTGCGGATGACCTCGGCATCTGGGCAGATCCCGGTCTCCTCAAGCCAGTCGATGAACGCCCAACCAAGCCCGTCATCCTGGCGCCCGACATTGCCGATACCGTAAATCATGCACGAAGCATCGTTGTAGTCAGCCAACGGCGGCGCCTCGATGTCAGCGAACACGTTCATCGATGAGGTCTCCCTCTGCGTCGAATACCGATACGATCAGAGGCATCTCTCCCATAGCGTGCGTGGCACAGCTCAAACAGGGGTCATAGGCGCGGATTCCGACCTCGATGGCATTCATCATTCCTTCGGTGATGAGGTCTTGGTCGTCGAGATAATCCTTGGCCACTGACATCACCGTGCGGTTGATCACCGCATTGTTCTGGGTAGTGGCGACCACCAGATTCGCGAAGGTGATGTTGCCTTCCTGATCGGCGCGGTAGTGGTGCAAGAGGGTGCCTCGCGGAGCTTCGACTACGCCCACACCTTCTCCAGTCCAGTCGGATTTGGGCGGAGTCACAAGCAGATCGGTCTTCTGCAGGTCCGTGTCGTTCAACAATTCCTTGATCTGCTCAGCCGAATGCAGGATCTCAATCGCTCGTGCCCAGTTGGTGTGCAGGGTCATATTGTTGGCTCTGCCATTGGTGTAGTCGTGGAACCGCTCCAACGCTGCTCTTGCCAGAGGGGTGTCGTCGCTATAGGTCTTGGTCACGTTCAACCTTGCCAGCGGACCAACCCTGACTGATCCTGCCTCGCGACCTAACGCCTTGAGATAGGGGAACTTCATGTAGCTCCACTCCTCGGTGGCTTCAGCGAATCGATCAAGGTAGTCGTGATAATCAAGCTCATCGACGATGTTCTTCTCTTCATCCATGATGCGCATTTTGCCGTGGTAATAGTCAACGTTGCCGTCGTCGTCAACGAGACACATATTGAGTGCCGACACAGGCGCGAAGCTGTCGACCATCTCGCGGTTGGCCTCGTGGAACGCGTAGTACACCTCCAACGCGTCCTGTGCGTACTCAATCACCGTGTCCATGCTGATCAAGCCTTCTTCGCCTTGCAGGAAACGGTCACGCTCCTCAATGCTCAGGTTCTTGTTCACCCCACCGGGCACAGAAGAGATGCCGTGCATGCGCTTGCCTAGCACAGCAACAATCAGCTCCTGTCCCCATTTACGCAGAGCCACTACACGCTTGACGAGATCGGGGTCAGCCTCGACCAGGCCCAGAACATTGCGCTGTTCAGGTGGGGCATCAATGCCGAACAGCATCTCTGGCGCCATCAGGAAGAAGAAGGCGGTGACATGCGATTGGAGCTGCTGGCTGTAGTGGCCCAATCGACGAATCTTCTCTGCGGTGGTTGTAACGCTGTTACCGGTTGAGTAGCCAACGCCGATCATGTCATCGAGAACCTTGGCACCACACAGGTGGTGGCTTACAAAACAGATGCCGCAGATGCGCTGCAGCAACACCGGAGCTTCCCAATAAGGGTGGCCCTGGATGAATTTCTCAAATCCGCGGAACTCAACGACGTGTAAACGTGCTCCAACGACTCTGTTCTTGTCGTCCAGTTGCACGGTTACTTTGCCGTGCCCTTCAATTCGGGTGACAGGATCAATAACTATCTTACGGCCCATTTTGACATCCTTCCTCAGTCGTAACGGTTGATTTCAGCAGGAATGCTGAATGGGCGCCCGTGCACCAGATCGTCGAGTACCTTCAAAATTGTCAGGCCATCCGGCGGACAGCCAGGGATGAAGTAGTCGACCTTCACTACTTCATGGAGCGGGTACACCTTCTCGGTGATTCTTGGAATATCCGGATGGTACGGAATGGTCGGTGGTTGATCGAGGGGCCGAGTTGGGGAATCTATGTAGGCTTCGCGCACGCAACTCTCCAGCGTCTCGACGTTGCGCATCCCCGGCACTCCGCCCCAGATCGCACAGGCTCCGACCGAGATCAGGATGTCACAGTTCTCGCGAAAATGCTCCAACGTCTCAATGTTCTCCTCAGAGGCAATGCCGCCTTCGATGAACCCGATAGCACTCTGAACCGGGATCTCCTTGATGTCGGTGAATGACGACCGGTTGATGTTCACGTGCTCCAATAGTCCGAGTATTTTTTCATCCATGTCTAGCAAGGAGAGGTTGCAGCCCCAACAGCCGCTGAGCGAGATCATCGCTAACTGGATTTTTGCGTTCCGTGCCGCCATGACCTCAGGGTCCATCGGTGTTGTCGGCAGATGGTGTGCCAGTTCTTCAGCTTCTTTCACATGTCGGTTCATACTGTTTCTCCCTCAAGAGTGCGCTGGCGGATCGATTTCACATCGAATTTGCGCTCGCCCATCGGGTCGTCGTATCCGAGGCCCTTCTCGATGATGCAGCCAACCGGGCACATCTCAGCAGCCTCGGTCACCTGTTCGGGAGTCATCTTGTTGGCGAGCTCCACGTCGAGATCAATCTGTGCACCGGTTCCGCGGTTCTTGATGCTGAAGATTTTCTGGCCGGTCTCCTCGTCGCGGATAAACGCTACGCAGCGTTGGCAGAAGATGCAGCGATCCCGTTCCAGAAAGATGTGATCGGATGCGTGGTCACGGGTTCGGACCGGAAAGCGGTACGGGAACCGCGAAACCATCATCCCGGTCTCGTAGCCCACTGACTGCAATTCGCAGCGCCCGCTCTTCTCGCAACTCGGGCAGTTGTGGTTGCCTTCGGAGAAATTGATCTCGATCAGCGCCTTGCGCATGTCGGTCACTTCAGGTTCATCAACTTCAACGGTCATGCCATCGGTCACCGGCACGGTGCACGACGACATGACTGTGCCATTCACCTTGACCGCACAGACCCGGCAGGTACCAAGACAGGGCTTGCCGCGCATGTAGCAGAGCGACGGAATATACACCCCGTTATCCGCTGCCACATCAATGAGCGTTGCTCCCTCCTCGGTCTCGACGTTCTTGCTATCGATTGTGATGGATATGCTCATTCTCTGAGCTCCTCAACTAAGGTTTTGAATACACGGTCGTATTCACTCACAGCTTTTTCCTGATCGAATGAAGCCAGCAACACGTGCTCTGGCTCGCTCAATTGTTCTCGATACAGTTCAGGGAATTGATCCAGTGAAGTCAAGATGGGCTTGGCTGCGGTGGTGCCAAGGCCGCAACGGCTGGTGGAGCGCATCAGCTCTCCCCAAGCAACACAATCGTCGAGATCCTGCCTACATGCTTGCCCATCGATGACCCGATCTATCTTGGTGAGCATGTCAACCCCGCCTGCACGGCACGGGGTGCAGATGCCACAGGACTCTTCCACGAAGAAGTTCGTGAAGTGCCGAGCAACATCCAACACATCGCGACTCTCGTCGAGAATCATGAAGGATCCGTTGCAATGCAGATCGCTGAAACAGATCCTGCGCTCACCATTCGCGGAGACAGCAACACACTGGCCCGATGGTCCGCTGACCTGTACAGCCATCGGGTTCACTGCCCCGACCATCTCGAGTACCTCGTTCAAGGTGATTCCCCACTCGATCTCATATATGCCGGGGCGTGCGCAGTCGCCTGAGACGCTGAGTAGGCGAGTGCCGGTAGATTCATCAGTCCCCATCGCGGCGAACCACTGGCCGCCTTCCTCCAAGATCCGGCTGATCGAAGCGTAAGTTTCGACGTTGTTGACACTGGTTGGCATGCCCAAATATCCCTGCTCGATCGGGAAGGGCGGCTTCAGTCGGGGAGTGCCGCGCTTCCCCTCGCAGGATTCGATAAGCGCAGTCTCGTCACCACAGATATAGGCACCAGCACCCATCTGAATGCGGATGTCAAACTCGAAATCTGTGCCAAGAATGTTCTCGCCAAGCAAGCCGGCATCGCGGAGGTCCTGGATCTGGCGCTCGAGATACTCCTTGATGTACCAGTACTCGGCTCGCAGATAGGTGATTCCGAAGCGTGCCCCGATGGCGTAGCCTCCAATAATCATGCCCAGCAAGACATCCTTGGGCGAGCGTGTGAGCAGAACGCGATCCTTGAAGGTCCCCGGCTCCCCCTCGTCAGCGTTGCAGATGATGTACTTCTCGTCTCCTCGAGCCTCGCGTGCAAGTCGCCATTTCAGCCCACTTGGAAAGCCGGCACCCCCGCGACCGCGGATATTCGAGATAGTGACCTCATCGATAATCTCATTCGGGTGGCGCTCCAGCACACTTTGGAGAAGAGCTTTGTAGTCGCGCCCCTCCTTGAAGAGAACTGGCCCCTTCTGCTGGATGTTCGAATCTACAATCGCATCGACGTACTCGACGCTTGTGCTGTCATAGCCCTCCGGATTAGCAATCTCGACTGCGGTCTTCCCCTCCTTGAGCTGACGGATGATGGTCGTGACCTTCTCCGGGTTGAGACGTGTGAATACCACGTCGCCAACCATGATCGCCGGTTCCTGATCGCTCAGGCCGATGCAGTTGGTTTCCTCCAGTCCGAAACGTTCATCGGCACTGACGGAACCAAAATCGGTGGCTGTCTCGCGCTCAAGGGCGGTGCGCACATCCTCGTAACCATTCATCCGACCAATGACTGAATCGCAGAGATAGATGGGATGGTCACCGGAAGGTTGCGTGTGGTAAAAGTGATAGAACGAGATCGTCTCATGGACATCCACAGGTGACATGTTCAGCGCCACGGCCAACTGGCCGACCGCGGCTTCAGATATGTGTCCGTCCTGCCTTTGGACATCCCACAAGATATTGATGAGGCGCGTTCTGTCCGAGTTACTCTCGGCTAGGGCATGGTCAACTGTGTTCATTCTTTTTTCCACCTTCTGTCGCTGGAAAACTTATGCGGCCGCTCTTCCGCGTGATGTGACTCTTCTCATTCGCCAGAGCGAGGTGTGCTTT
>CAYYGI010000074.1:2137-6178 GCA_964471085.1 uncultured Acidimicrobiaceae bacterium | reverse complement strand
CGCTGCATTCTATCGGGGTGAGGGCGCGTGTACCCGGATCAGCATGATTCGATTCTTCGTGGTCTCGATCACATCGAACGAGACGTCCGCAATCGTGAAGCTGTCTCCCGTGGTGGGGATGTTGCCTGCGTGTCCAATGACGAGTCCCGCAACGGTATTCCAGTCTCCCTGGGGAAGCGAGAGCTCAATCTCACGCTCAAGATCGTCAAGGTCAGTTGTTCCAGCAACGACCCAGGTCGAATCGTCAACTCTCTCGATTCCGGTCGAGCTCGGATCTCTATGATCCGAGATCGAGGCGACGAGTCTCTCGACGATGTCTCCAATCGTTACGATCCCTGCTGTTCCCCCGTGCTCGTCGATCACGACAGCGAAGTGCGTTTCGGCGCGTTGCATATCTCCGAGTACTTCAACGACTCGTCGCGACTCTGGCACGATAAGTGGCTCCGAGGAGACCGTGGAGACAGGTGCGGTAGGAGTCTTGAGAGCAGCGGCTGCGATGTCTCTCAGGTGAACCACTCCAACTATGTCGTCGACATCACTCTCGTAGACGGGGAGGCGTCGATGGCCGGCACTGATAGCGAGCTCCAATGCCTCACGGACTGTCACAGTGTTGGGGATAGCAACGACGTCGAGCCGGGGAATGAAGACATCGTCGACTCGCTGGTCACCAAGCTCAAATGCTCGGTCGATGAGGACACGATCTGACTCATCAATTGTGCCTACATCGGCTGCCTCTGTAGCAAGAAGCATGAGCTCTTCGTCGGTCAGTGCTGATCGGGTTGCAACGCCGGATCCGGGCGCTTGAAGGTCGGCAAACCACACGAGCATTGAGACTGCCGGCCGCAGCAGCAGAGCCAGGATTCGCAGGAGAGGCGCCATTGCACGAGCGACTGCTTCCGGATGACGCACCGCGTATGTCTTCGGGATCGCTTCTGAGTACACGAAGAGGACGAATGTCAGAATGAAAGATGCAAGCGTGATGCCAATCGACCCAAAGAGGCGAGACGCGAGAAGTCCCGCAACGGATGCAGCGGAGATTTGCACAAGGAGCACAACCAAGAGAACAGTGTTGAGGACTCTTGGGAGGTCCGCGAGAAGCCCAACCATCGTCTGAGACCGCTTGTCACCGTTGGCAGCCGCAACCTCGATTCTGACACGAGGTACGCGCAGGAGAGCTGCTTCGGCTGCACCGAGTACTGCTGCTCCGGCGATGAGTGCGAGCAGCGATGCGAGAAGCCACAGTTCAGGGCCGATCATGGGTGAAGCTTGGCACGTTCTGGGTCGTACTCCACTCCTGGTTCCAAGTTGGGAGGATTGCGCGAATAGCGCGAGTTGCACTCCCGTTAGGATCTACCTGCACAAGGGTTCTCGTGAGAGAGAGCCTGACAGGTATTTTGGACACTACACATGACATGGACTCCCGATAGCTGGCGCTCAAAGCCAGCGTTACAACAGCCGGATTATCCGGATCTCGACGAAGTACGCGAAGTCGAGAAAGAGATCTCGTCCTCCCCTCCTCTCGTTTTCGCGGGTGAAGCTCGTCGGCTCCGGCTTCAGCTCGCTGCTGTCTCGAAGGGGGAGAGTTTCCTTCTCCAGGGTGGAGACTGCGCCGAGTCGTTCGCAGAGTTCCACGTTGACACGATCCGTGACACGTTCAAGCTCATTCTCCAGATGGCAGTGGTGCTTACCTACGGCGCTTCCCTCCCTGTCGTGAAGGTTGGCCGCATGGCCGGACAGTTCGGAAAGCCTCGGTCCTCACCCTTCGAGGTAAAAGATGGTGTGTCACTCCCGAGCTATCGAGGCGACAACGTGAACGATATCGCTTTCAATGCCGAGGCACGGAGACCAGATCCGAAACGACTCTTGAGAGCGTATTACCAGTCAGCGCTGACCTTGAACCTCCTGCGGGCATTCGCACAGGGAGGAATGGCCAATCTGGAAGAGGTTCACCGGTGGAACCTCGAGTTCATCAAGGACAGCCCCCAGTACGAGCGGTACGAACATCTCGCGACCGAGATTGCATCCTCTCTCTCCTTTATGCGGGCAATCGGGATCACCGCGGATTCCGTGCGAGAGCTGCGTGAGACTGACTTCTATACAAGTCATGAGGCGCTCCTGCCGGGATTCGAGGAGGCGCTCACTCGTGTTGATAGTTTCTCGGGTGATTACTACGCGACGTCGGCACACATGCTCTGGGTAGGGGACCGGACGCGGCAAGTTGACGGTGCCCACATCGAGTACTTACGAGGGATCGAGAATCCGATCGGAGTGAAGTGCGGACCCTCGTTGGAGGTTGATGACCTTCTCCGAATCGCTTCACTGCTCGATCCTGCCAACGAGCCAGGCCGATTGACGCTCATAACCCGGCACGGTTCGGATGCCGTTGAGCGTCACCTCCCTCCACTCATTGAGGCGGTGAAACGTGAAGGTCTCAACGTTGTTTGGTCGTGTGACCCAATGCACGGGAACACCATTGTTGCCTCCAACGGATACAAGACGCGTCCATTCGAGCGAGTTGTTGGCGAGATTCACTCGTTCTTCTCAATTCACCGGTCGATGGGAACGTTCCCTGGGGGTGTCCACATTGAGTTGACCGGTCAGAATGTAACAGAGTGCACCGGTGGTGCGGCCCAGATTGCAGAAGAGAACCTTGCAGATCGGTATCACACTCACTGCGATCCGCGCCTGAACGCGAGCCAATCCATCGAGCTCGCGTTCTTGCTCGCAGACGAGCTCAAAGCCTGAGCGGTGCAAGATCTGCCCGTCAGCGATCTGCTCGTCGGTGTAGAGCTTGGTGGCACGAAGATCGTTGTCGCTTCTGGCCGAGGCGGAGCAAGACTTGAGCGCAGGGTTGCAGTTCCGACACTGGACCCTCCAAGCACCATAGCCAAGGTGCGGTCGGCGATTGATGAGGTTGCAGAAGGCCGAAGGATCGTCGGTGTTGGGCTTGCCTCCTTCGGCCCAATCGATATCAGACCGTCCAGTGAGACGTACGGAGAGCTCCTCACCACTCCCAAGACCAGATGGAGGGGAGTCGATGTTGTTCGCTCAATCACAGGAGGGATCGAAGCTCCAGTCAGAGTTGACACTGATGTCAACGGTGCGCTGATCGCGGAGAAGCTGTGGGGGGCAGGCAGAGACAGCGACCACATCGCGTACATAACTGTCGGCACCGGTGTCGGGGGCGGGATCTGGTCGGATGGGAGGGTACTTCGCGGAGCAAATCATCCCGAGATTGGCCATATCAGGGTGGCGCGCCATGAAGATGACGACCACATCAGTACCTGCCCTTTCCATGAGGACTGCTTAGAGGGGATGGCCTCGGGTGTTGCTGTGCAAGAGCGCTGGGGCACACCAGCCCATGACCTCGGCCGTTTCACATCGTCTGCAACGCGCCTGGAAGCTTGGTATCTGGCGCGAGGCATTGCAGGGATGTGTGCTGTTCTCCCCGTAGAGCGCGTGATCGTGGGTGGCGGGCTCGCGAAGCTCCCCGGAATGCATGCCCAGATCGCTCAGGCTCTCGTGGAAGCCTCTGGTGCCTATCCACCGGTCCCTTTTGCGGAAGGCGGGCCGAAGATCGTGCCCCCCGGCCTCGGCGATGATGCTGGCGTTCTTGGAGCCCTAGAACTCGCGCGAATCGCTAGAGAAGGATCGGCAACGTAGCCAGGATCACGAGACCGGTGGTCAGCGTTACGATGCCAAAGCCGAGAATGAAGGTCCGGTTGCGGGGGCGATTCATCTTCGAGCTCACGCCGGCAAAGAAGAGCACGGAGGCAAATAGCACCATTGTTAAGACGTAGTTATCACCGTTCTGGTTCGCTGTTCGTGCAGCGGTCGCTCTGTCATCGGCAACCAGGGCCAGCCTGTCGGCTTCGACGCGTTGGGCAACAACGTACTCGGGCATGACGAAGGGAGTCTTGGGAGCAGCCCTCTCCGTGAGAGGATCGGTGGCGAGCCAGGCGTGCACCGCAACAGCGAACTCCTCTCTAAAACGGTTGTAGAGGAATCCAGACTGGGTGCCCGGTGTTGGTGTGTACGGAT
>CAYYGI010000074.1:0-2037 GCA_964471085.1 uncultured Acidimicrobiaceae bacterium | reverse complement strand
GCTCCACACCGAACCGTGTGCGAGTTCGTTCCGCATTGATCTCATCGTTGCCAGGAAAGTAGGGATTGCCGCCGACACGGACATCAGGTTTGGGCGAGCAACGTTGAGTACTCGCTCTGAGGGGCGCAGTACAAGCACGTCTGTCTCCGGCCACTCTGCTCGGAGCATGGCGAGTTCTGTAGCCAGGGCTGTTCGTCCGACCTGATCAAACATGGCCTCATAGAATTGCCCCGACGCGCGAGGTGCTGTTGCCGCGAGAGGTGCGAGGATGAGCACAAGGTCGAGGGGTTCTCCGTGAGAGAGCACTAAGTCAACGGATGTGCCACTAGCAAGGCCGCCATCAGCGTACCAGCGGTCCTCGATCCGAACGGGCTCGTACACGATTGGGACAGCGCTAGAAGCAGCGACTGCTTGTGAGAGGGAGACTTGGGGGGTTGTCTCCATACCGAAGGGAGTTCTCTGTCGGCGTTCAACATCGTACGCGACGATCGCCGTTGCTTTGGATGGCCACGTCTGGGCGAGCGGTCCAATAGCCCCCTCAACCCACTCCGAGAGGCCGTCTGTGCGGTACAAGCCGGGACTCGCGAGTGCAACGTGGAGGCTAGGTTGACGAATGGCGGGAAGGAGACCTCGTCGGAGCCATCGGATTGCGCCGCGCGGAGTCGCGCGGCGATACAAGTACCCGCTGAGCCAGTCGTGAATCTCCTCTCGGGTCTGACCGGGGCCAGCGAACGTGTCGAGGTGAAGTGCGTGACCGCGAACCACAGCGGCGACGAACGCCCCTGAGGAGGTACCGACGACAACTTCTGCCTCGTCAGGATTCCAGCCTGTAGCCATCTCGATCGCGAGAAGCGTCCCGAAGTGGAATGCTGCGCCTGTGATGCCTCCACCACCAAGGACGAGTCCGACTGTGCTCACGACCCAGAGCATAGGGGAGAGGAGCGGGGTGCCAGCCGAGCATTCTCGGATCTCGGATGCCCGTTCTGTGTTTCGTCCTGTCTACCTTTGGTGGATGCAGGATCCCCGAATTGAGCAGTTTCTCGCGGAGTTGTCGACTGTGGATGGTTCGGTGCCGCTGAGTGACGCCAAGGTTGGTGGCCTCGGGGGGAGCGGCCGTTTTGTCACGATTGAGGAGGCTGATGACGTTGTCGCGGTCGGTGTAGCAGTCTTACACGCTCACGGTGACGGAGCAGAGCACTGGGCTGTAGAGACCGCTCTTCTTCCTGGCCTGCGTTTTGCAGCGTTTGAGGATCGGTTGCTTGCTCTGGCCCTCAACCTGGTCCCCGCGGGGGAGAGTTGTTCGGTCTGGGCGCATCGTACTTCGTTAGAGGGCTCTCTTGATCGGGCGGGTTTCGTGGCAACAAGAGAGCTTGCTCACTATTTTGTTGCAGTGCCACTCTCACTCTCAGGAGGGGAGATTGCAACAAGACCGTACCGGCCTGATGATCTTCAGGGGCTGCTGGGGATCAATCGCCGAGCGTTCGCACACCATCGAGAAGCAGCGTCACTTGATGCAGAGGAGCTCGAGCAGATGATGCGCTTGGAGTGGTTCGATCCAGATGGTCTCCTGGTTGCAGAGGAGGAGGGGGATCTCGTTGCTTTCTGCTGGACGCGTGTGCACCCGAACGGAGAGGGAGAGATCTACCGCGTGGCCGTTGCACCGGTTGCTCAGGGGAGGGGTTTGGGGCGGAGTATGGTTGTAGCGGGATTTGATGATCTTGCACGACGCAGGCATGTTCGTCGCGGGACGCTCTGGGTCGATCTCGCGGATGAACGCGCTCTCCTGCTTTACGAGAGCCTTGGTATGACTCGAGGCTCGATCAATCGTGAGTTTGTGAGGCTGGCGGGGAGTAGCCGCTAACTTGGCGCTACCCGAACCGTTGGCCACAGGTGGTGCAGCGGACGTCAATCTCGCGAGTCTGCGAGCTGCACCACGGGCAGGGCAGATCAGAGGAGTCCTCAAAAAGAGCAGTGTGGTGGTTCGCTCTCACACTCGCCGTAGAGAAGCTCTTTCCACCGAGTGCAACGATTGCCATC
>CAYYGI010000073.1:0-6261 GCA_964471085.1 uncultured Acidimicrobiaceae bacterium | reverse complement strand
TACGGACCGCAACAGTGGGCCTCGGAGCTGGGATGGTGAACCTCTCGGCAGACGCTGAAACGATCGCCGATACTCTGCGAGCGGCACTCGCACAGGGTCGAATTGTTCCCGTGACCCAGCCCTGCAGCGTCGTGCCTGCACAATTTCTCGCGCTCCAGAACGCCCAACCGGGTAGCAGAGCCGCTCCTTCAGATCTGCTCCGCAGCGTTGAGGCACTCCTCCTCGCCGCTGGAAAGTGACGCGAAGAAGCACTCTCTCGAATCCTCGGAAACGTGCGAGGTCAATGAGGTTGGAGCTGGCGAGACAGCGGGCAGTAGTACGTTGCACCGTATGGCGTAGTACGACTCAGAGCTAACGGCGTGTAGCAGGTGTTGCGCGATCCAGGCTCTGGTCCTGTGTCGAGGAGGCCAAGCCCAACGAGGCAACGCTGCTGTCGCACCGATCTGTCTTGCGCGTGCAGAAGTCGTACTTCGTGATACGTATTTCGTGATACATTCTTAAGGCTTCTCAACCCCCACCACCGGTCCTTTCGTTACACCCCGCTGAAATCCGAAGAGCCAGTTCTTCTCTCCGCTGCTACCTCTTGGAGCCGATCAAGTGCTCGCTGCGCGATAGCACCAACTTCGAAGTCCGCTCCCCGCTCGTGAGCTGCGTGTGAAGCCACTTCCCACTCGTCCTGTGTCATGTCGAGCCAGCGCTGCAACTCGGAACGAAGGGCTCCAGGGTCTTCCGCTGGCACCGTCGAGCCGCACTCCGGCGTTGGCACAGAACCGAGGCCCCCAACGTCGCTGACGATGATTGGTGTGCCCTGTGCTAGCGCTTCTACAGCTACCTGGCCGAGAGCTTCGTGGCGTGAGGGAACAGCAAGCAGCCTTGCTCGGGCCATCATCTCGTGAACGTGGTCCGGGTGCAACACCCCGGTGAAATGCACATCAAGGTCGTGTTTCAACGCTCGCTCCTCAAGGCGCTCTCGCTCCGGTCCCCCTCCAACGATCATGATTTCAAGTCCCGTGTTGTTGGGAATTCCCGCGAGAGCGTCCAACAGCACATCAACACCTTTGCCGTGGTTCAGCGTCCCGACGAAGAGGAGATCTATATTCCTCCTCTCCCTCGATTCAACAGAGTCTGGGAGAGCAACTCCCGGGGGAAGCACACGGACACCGCTTCGTGGGCTCCACCTCTCTGTTACCCGATCAGCGGTATACGCCGAGTTCGTGTGGAACTCCCTTGCACCTCCCGCTGCCGCGTCAACGAGCCTGCGATGAAGACTCCACCGGGCCACAATGCCGACGTCAGATCCGTGGGCATACAGGATGTACGGCCTTCGGGCAGTGCGTGCAACGACCATACCGATCACACCCGTCGGCTGGGTTGGATGCACCTCGAAGACATCAGGGATTGGCTCTCGAAGGAGTGAGCGCAACGAGGAGCCCGCCAGTGCTAGATACTTCAGAACACCCCTGTGGTGAGTCGGTGAGACAACGATTACAGTGGCACCAAGCTCCCGATACGCAGTGACGCGGTCGCGCACGAAGACCCCGGAGTACGGGTTGGGCTCTGAAGGATACATGTTGGTGATCACGCCAACGACGAGATCACCGCGATCCGCTGCGAGCAGCGCTGCATCTGCTCGATACCTGACCGTTGCAATGAAGAGCAGCGGAATCGAAGCCACTGTTACGAGTGCGAGAAGAATGAACGACCACGGAGCAACAAGGAGAGCAGCAGCGATCCCGCCACCAAACACGACAGTCAACCCAACCGGGGGGGAGATCCTTGCTCCAACCACTCGCTTCGACATCGCGAACGGAATCGCTGTTCTCACAATCGCGGAGACGAGGAAGCCGCCAGCGATCCACATTGGTTCGTCGCGACCTAGCGTGAACCAGATCGCTGCTGCGGCGAGCGCACCGAAGGAGGAGGCAACCACCGTGACGCGCAGCGCCTTTGCCCCTTCTGACGCGAATCGGTTGACGACTGGTATGCCGATAATAACAATGAAAGATGCCACGGCGAAGATCAACAGGTAGTTCCTTGCTTCGGCGAACCCTGCACCGTAGATAGCGAGCACAAGGTCGGCGACAGCGATAATGGCTGCCGCCGAGATGCCTCCGACAATCACGAGCACAGTCGTTGTGTACTCGGCATCGAGGTCTGCTCGCTTCTTCGATCCGGCTCCAACGTGGGAGCTCATTGCAGGAGTCAACGCGAGGCTGAGTGCTCGCGGGAGGAGGTAGAGAGGTGCCGTCACAGCAAGCACCGCCGCGAGGAGCCCGGCTTGGACACTCCCGTGCATGCCAGCCATCACGAGGACTGTTGCCTGGATGACACCAAGCGAGACGAGTGACCCCACTGTTGCTGTAGTTGCAAAGGACCAGAACCCGCTCTCAGCTCTGCCGAGGAGGCGGAGAGGGCCAAGGCCTATCACTGTTGCTATGAGAACAACTCCGAGCACCCACACGACTTGGGTACTGAGCATCCAAGCAACGCTGGGAGAGAGGAGGAGTACCAATGCGAGGCTTACTGCAAATGCCACCACTCCAATAAATTCGCCAATCGCGTACTTCTCTGCTCTGCCATCACCAAACAGGACTGCCTTTGAGACGAGGTACAACCCGTACGAAGCAACAAACGTCAACCCAAAGGTGAGAGTGAGCGCATCAAATTGGGTTGCTCCCTGCAAATTCAGGTAGGCCCACGACAAGACAACGGCTGTGGCCGTCACAATCAGTGCTGCACGCCAAGTAGCACCGAGCACGTTCCTGCGCATCGTGATATCCCCCGCCCCCGACGCCACCGCGAGGTATCGATTCGCTGCTGCTCCAATGCCTGCGGCAGGGATCGTCGTGATAACAGCCACGGCGAGGATCACAGCAATATCTCCCAGGAGGGCGGGACCAAGCTCTCTCCCGACCGCAACAGTGAACACAACTCGCACAATGCCAGCCGCTGCCACTCCAATGATTGCAAGAACTGTGTTCCGAGCAATGCGTTGCTGCTGGCTCATGACAGAGATACACGAAATAGGGGGTGGTACGCGATGTGCATAACGTAGTACAACGCCTGCTCAGAACCCCGGAGACTGCTCAGAGCAGAAACTGAACTATGTGCACTCTCCCAAATCAACGTGCTCTCCGCACGTGGCACAGGCCACATCCGGGATCTCTGAGTTCCAGGGCGCCCCACAGAAACAGACCCAACCAATCTGTTTGGCAGGAGAGCCAACAACGAGAGCGTGACTGAGCACAGGACGAGTGACTACAGCAGCTGCACCGACGAACGCATACTCACCAATGTCGGCGCCAGCCACGATAACTGCACCCGCCCCGAGGCTTGCCCCTCTCCCAACATTTGTTGGAGTAACCCCCCAATCGTTCGACTCTTTCAGATCACCGTCAGGGGTTGTGGAACGCGGGCGCAGATCGTTCGTCAGTACCACTCCAGGACCGATGAAGACACCATCTTCAATAGTCACCCCATTGAAGATGCGCACTCCCGTCTGAATCTTGCACTTCTTGCCGATCATCACTCCTGTATCAACGTACGAGTGGCTTCCAATAGTCGTGTCCTCACCAACATGCGCCCCGTCGCGGACCTGGCTGAAAGCCCACACCTTCGCTCCCTCACCAAGGGTTGCGTCCTTACCAACAAGCGCGTGTTCATCGATGTATGGCATGGGAGATCCAATCCTCAAGTTGAGCAACAGGTCAAAATACTGGACACGGATCAGCGTAGCAAGCATCTCTCGCCACCCGACTACATGGCGCCTCCGAGTAAACTCCCCTCGACTGACCGCAAGGCTAGGTGCGCCATCAACTTGCATGCCCGCATACCGTCCGTGCAGGACGTCCTCCACCCGAGCATCGTGTATTCCGCTGTCTTCGTAGCGTACTTCGCGATGGGCCTCGTTGGTGACCTCAATCGAGCCGCTCTCTTCCGCGTCACCGGTTTCCCGCTCCTCCTCCTCACCGTTGGACTCACAGCCTTTCTCATCGGTGTCCCTCTCGGTCGCAGGCTCATTATCCGGCTTGCACCGCCGGTAGCTTCTCTCCCAATTCCGTGGAGAGCAGTCAGCATCGGTTTCATCATCCTTGGGCTCATCGGCACGACCGTGCTCATCATCACCGGTCAGATTGGCGCAGCAGACGAAGCTATCCGAGTATCGATAAGCCCGCTCGTCGGCGCTCTCGTTGCGATGCTCTGGTTCGGCGGGCTCCTCTTGGCCGCATTCCATCTTGAGACATGGGAGAAGAAACAACGCAACTTCATTGCTATCACAGCCGTTCTCTTAGCCCTCGCCGCGTTCGCCGGATACCGCACTCCACTGGTTGTAATCCTCCTTATTGCGACACTTCAATGGCACTATCTCGTTCGACCAATCTCGGCTCGAGCCCTCACGACGGCTGCTCTCATCATCGTGCTGGTCCTCGGAGGTATCAGCGTCGTGAGACTCGCCACGACAGCCTCCATTGAAGAGATAACAACCATCACCAATCCCTTCGGGGAGGTTGTCCTGGAAGGAGAATGGGACGAAGAAACCCTGCGCGAAGCAGTTAATTTCTACCCACCGTGGCTCCTTGAAGCGTCAGCAACTCCCGTAGCTGGCCGGTTAGCTCTTGGGCGCATCATCTCCTATGTTGAGCACCACGGCCCTCTGGGAGGAGAGTTACATCTTGCGATTCTCCGGTCTGTCGCGCCTGGGGTACAGCAATCGTCGCGCTCGATCGTGACGTCCGTTGTAAACACGTTCGAACCGCACCAGACCCGGTCAGGTCTCAGCACGACCCCCTCAATTATCGGGCAGTTCTATCTGGAGGCTGGACTTGCCGGTGTCCTGTTTGGCATGGTGTTCCTCGGCGTGGCTATCGGCGCTTGGTACCAGTTCGCAGTCAAGAGGCCCCGAAGGACTCCGGCCCAGATCTTCGGCTACGCCTTCGCCCTAGCAGTCATGCTCATGGGTATCCACAGCGGAATCCTAGATCCCGTCATTTTTGCTCTCGGAGCTGTAGCACTGTTTCTCACCGTAGCCCCTGGAAGGCCGCGTCAGGAATCACCCGTCGCCATGGAGGCAGACCAATGAACCGCTCCCGACATACCAACGCACCACCAATCGCCATTGCAGCACCAGAGATCACGGTCGCTGAAGAAGAAGCAGTTCTGCGCGTTCTCAGGAGTGGGCGCCTCGCACAGGGACCAGAGGTCGCGGCCTTCGAGGAGTCCTTCGCGAACCTCCAGCATGCACAACACGTCGTAGCGACGTCCAACGGCACGACAGCGATCCACACTGCTCTCCATGTTTTAGGAGTTGGAGCCGGTGACGAGGTCCTCGTGCCCGCGTTCACCTTTGCAGCCTCAGCGAACGCAGTCATTGCAACAGGGGCGACACCAATCTTCGTCGACATCACAGATCACTGGCTCATCGACCTCGAAGATGCCGCAGCAAAAATTACCGAACGCACGAAGGCGATCATGCCGGTGCACCTCTACGGGCTCATGGTCGACATGAGGAACGTCGAAGTATTCTCGCAGCGCCACGAGCTCTCCATCGTCGAGGACGCCGCTCAAGCTCACCTCGCCACTCGCAACGACCGATGGGCAGGCACAACAGGTGTCGGTGCGTTCTCTTTCTACGCAACGAAGAACGCCATGACTGGAGAAGGTGGCGCTCTCACAACAACGAATGAGGAACTTGCAGATTCTGCCCGCCGGTTCCGGAACCACGGTATGACGACGCGCTACACCCACGTCGAATGGGGGCTGAATCATCGAATGACGGAGCTTCAAGCAGCTATTGGCGTCGAGCAGTTGAAGCGCCTGGAGCGCTGGACCGATCAGCGCATCTCGAACGCTGCGTTCTTTGACAAAAACCTCCCAGAGCTCTTTGCTCCACCAATCGTCCCCAACGGTGCACGTCATGTGTATCACCAGTACACAGTGACGGTCCCCCCCGAGACGAGGGACGGGCTCCTCAAAGGCCTCCGCGACCTTGGCATCGGCGCAGACATCTACTACCCGACACCCGTTCCAATGCAGGAGGCGTTCGAAGGACCCGATACCGAACGCCGATACCCCAATGCGGTCTCGGCGTCGAAGTCGATCATCAACCTGCCGGTCCATCCCCAGCTCTCGGCTTCAGATCTGGATCGTATCGTCACTGCAGCTAGCGAGGTCTCTGACCAGTTCACGTAGCGATCGCCTACTCCGGTTCGTTGACGTTTAGTCGTTTATGGGTATAATCAGTGCATGAAACGGCAAAAGGTA
>CAYYGI010000072.1:0-6412 GCA_964471085.1 uncultured Acidimicrobiaceae bacterium | reverse complement strand
ACCACGACACGCAACGTCCCTTCGTACTCATCCATTGCCCACTGGGAGTGCAATACCCCTTCTACCTCACCCGTCGCGACGTGCCGTGTGACCCCAGGGTCTGAGATGCTGAACATGTGAATCTGGGTCCAGAGAGAATCCCCCTTCTCACCCTCCTGGAACCTCTCGGGGAGCCACGCCATCCACGGCGAGGTCGCAACATACAGGTTCTCTGCTGAGGCATACACGGTCTGGCCTTCAGCGAGGAGACCGATGCCTGTACCCGGATCGAGGCCGTCGTCGAGGTTGATCGTAAGGATCGTCATCATCGAAAAGCCCGAGAACTCATCAGGGTGCCCGACCTGGTCACAACCAAGGAGCGCTCCGTCATCTGTGGTCCCTGAACGGTGGTCCTTGAGGACGTACCACGGCACCCAGTTCTCAAGGGTGGAGTTCTCGATCAGCTTCTTGTTTGCTTCAATTGCTCTCCGCTCGGCGCGGATGCCGCTGCCCTCAGGGAATACCCAGTCGAAACCGACCGGCCCGGAGCGAAGAACGACACGGACCGTTCCATCTACCATGCGCGACGACAGAAGCATTCCGTCGAGTATCAACGTAGTGACGGCCTCCATCGACTCCGGGGTAGATACATCCACCTCTGTGAGGACGACACGCTGTGAAAGTGGATACACAGGGACGATGTCAATTGCGGTTCCCTCGTCGCCGCCTAGGTCGAGACCGACGTCGTAGCCTGAAGTCATGACGAGTAACCGGTCCCCGGACAAGAAGAGCTGGTGCTCCAATCCTTGAAGGGGGATCGACGCAACGATCTCAGGAACGCCGGTTGCATCGATCCAGTAGAGGCGGCCCCGTGCAACGAAGAAGATGCGCTCTCCATCCGTTTTGACTACGTCGGCTTCATCGACACCTGCGACTTGCAGATTCGTTCCCGAGAAGTCGACGTCCTGAACGGGGCCTCCACCTCCCACAACGTCGGCGGCCTCAGAGGTAGCAATCCCGCCCGGGCGGCTTCGCTCATCCAAAGACCCACCAAGCCCGTACGGGCCTACACGTTCAATCGCGTGCTTCTTCACAAAGTCGAGGAAATCGTTGCACGACTCAAAGGGCTGCAACCCTGTAGCGGCGAAAGCCCTCTCCCCTGTCGGCCCCTGATTCTCGATCGGTCGAATGGGGGGTGTAGTCCCGGTGGGGATCCCGGGGGTGCATGCGGTGAGCATCACCGCGAACGCCACTATCAAAGTAATCGCCGTGCGTTGCATCTCGAAACTCCTCTCGTGAACTTCCGGTGCTTTGACGACGAGTCGTGTTGGTGAGGTTCCCGAAAGTCTCTCCCGTCCTGCTCGGTAGAATCATGGAACGCTATTGGGAGATGTCAATGACCGATGAGGCGATACGTTGGTTCCGCGACATCACGATCGATGATGTTCCCGTCGTGGGCGGCAAGAACGCTTCCCTTGGAGAGATGATCTCCAACCTCACTGACCTCGATGTCCTTGTCCCTGACGGTTTTGCAACGACAGTCTCCGCGTATCGCCAATTCGTAGATGAGTCAGGTCTCACTCCCCGAATCGAGGAGCGCCTCGATGGCCTTGATGTCGACGACATTGGAGCGTTAACCCAGGCAGGAGCCGACGTTCGAGGTTGGATCGAAGAAACCCCCCTTCCTGACAGTCTCGCCAGCGCGGTTGCTGGGGCGTACTCAACTCTCTCGGGAGGAGCCCAAGTCGCCGTTGCGGTGAGGTCGTCTGCCACTGCTGAGGACTTGCCCGACTCGTCCTTCGCCGGTCAACAAGAGACGTACCTGAACGTCCGGGGCATCGATGACGTACTCCGCTCCGTGCGTCTCGTCTTTGCTTCGCTCTACAACAATCGGGCAATCTCGTACCGTGTCCATCGCGGCTACGGCAAGGCCAACATCGCGATCTCGGCAGGCATCCAGCACATGGTGCGATCAGACCTAGGAGCAAGCGGCGTTCTGTTCACGATCGACCCTGAATCTGGCCACGACTCGGCCATATTCATCACCTCGGCCTACGGGTTGGGGGAGCTCCTCGTCCAGGGCGCGGTGAACCCGGACGAGTACTACGTGCGGAAAGAGAATCTGCGAGAGGGCCGACCTGCAGTGATCACGCGAACGATCGGCTCGAAGGATCGCAAGATGGTCTTCGGGCCTGACGGCCAGGGCGTCGAGACGATTCCCGTGAGCGAGCGGGAGCGGGGACGCTACTCCCTAACAAACGCCGAAGCAGAGGAGTTGGGTCGCCACGCCCTCACCATCGAGGACCACTACGGGTGCCCCATGGACATCGAGTGGGGGAAGGACGGTGCTAATGGCCGCATCTACATCCTCCAGGCTCGCCCCGAGACCGTGCAGAGCCGAACGACCATCGGCACATTGGTGCGGTACTACCTCCTTGAACGGGGTCGCGTGCTCACGGTCGGGCGGAGTGTTGGCCAAAGAATCGGGAGCGGAGTCGTGCGGGTGATCACAGACCTGTCACAGATGCACTTGGTGGAGAAGGGTGACGTCCTCGTTGCTGATATGACGGACCCTGACTGGGAACCAGTGATGAAGCGGGCAGCGGCAATCGTCACGAACCGGGGTGGGCGGACGTGTCACGCCGCGATCATTGCTCGCGAACTGGAGATCCCTGCGGTAGTCGGCACAAGAGACGCAACGAAGGTGCTCCGCGACGGGACGACGGTGACGGTGAGCTGTGCTGAGGGGGACGAGGGGTACGTCTATGAGGGTGCGCTCCCCTTCGAGCGCCGCGAGATCCATCTCGACGCTATGCCGGAGGTACCAACAAAGATCATGATGAATGTTGCTACTCCGTCGCGGGCGTTCGCGTTCTCCCGCCTCCCCAACGACGGTGTCGGCCTTGCCCGCATCGAGTTCATCATCAACAACGCTATCGGCGTCCACCCCCTCGCGCTCCTCAATATGGAAGCCCTCGATGACGACGTGCGCTCCCAGATCGAAGCCCGCATCCGAGGCTCGGAGGGCCCTAGGGAGTTCTTCGTCGAGAAGCTCACCGAGGGAATCGCGACGATCGCGACGGCGTTCCATCCCAAGCCGGTGATCGTACGCATGTCTGACTTCAAGTCGAATGAGTATGCGCACCTACTGGGAGGCAGCGGATACGAGCCAGAGGAAGAGAACCCGATGATCGGGTTCCGCGGCGCATCGCGCTACCGCTCCGAAGCATTCGCTGAGGCGTTCGCGATGGAGTGCGAGGCACTGCGCAGCGTGCGCAACGACTTCGGTCTGGCCAACGTTGAAGTGATGATCCCCTTCGTGCGAACGGTCCAAGAAGCAAGCGAGATCGTTGCCCTCCTTGAAGCCAACGGGCTTCGCCGGGGAGAGAACGGGCTCCGGCTCATCATGATGTGCGAAATCCCCTCCAACGCTCTGCTCGCAGACAAATTCCTTGAGTACTTCGACGGCTTCTCGATCGGCTCGAATGACCTCACCCAACTCACCCTGGCGCTCGACCGAGACTCAGAACTCGTCGCCCATCTCTTCGATGAGAGGGACCCGTCAGTGAAAGCTCTGATCGAGCTCGCAGTTGAGGCATGCCATTCCAAAGGCAAATACGTCGGTATCTGCGGGCAGGGTCCGTCAGATCACCCCGACTTTGCCCACTGGCTCGTAGAGATCGGTCTCGACAGTCTCTCCCTCACCCCTGACACGGTCATCGAGACGTGGCTCGACCTTGCAGGAGCCACCCCAGATGAGTGACAAGAAAAGTGAGACGCAGCGGGAGATTTTCATCGTGTCAGACCACACTGCAGTGACAGCAGAAGCGTTCGCGCACAGCCTTATCTCACAGTTCGACGGCATCGACACCGCATTCACTCGAAGACCATTCGTCGACTCTGAGGAGAAAGTAGCAACGGTCTCCGCAGAGATCGACGCCATTGCAGTCGCCAAACCTCGCCCGATCGTCTTCTCTACTTTCAACAACCCAGAGTTGCAAACTCGTCTTCAGGACACAAACGCCCTCGTAATCGGCCTCTACAACGAGTCCCTCCCACTGGTAGCAGCCGAGTTCGGTATCAACCCCGCAAAGAGAGTCGGCAGCTACCACGGCATCGGCGACAACTCGCGCTACCAGCACCGTCTCGACGCTGTGGACTTCGCTCTTCTGACCGATGACGGCCTCGGCACAGAACACTACGACCGTGCCGACCTCGTACTCATCGGAGCGTCCCGTGTCGGAAAAACACCGAGCTGCCTCTACATCTCGATGCAGTATGGGATCCTTGCAGCGAACTACCCCCTGGTGCAAGAGGACCAGAGCGAGACGGGCCTGCCGAGCGTTCTGGAACCCTTCGTCGACCGGTTGTACGGCTTGACGATCGAGCCACGCCGGCTCCATGCCATCCGCCTCCAACGCAGACCTAACAGCAAGTACTCGGACTTGGAGATGTGCAAGCGTGATGTTGCGTGGGCCGAACGCCTCTTCATCTCAGCAGGAATCCCGTACCTCGATACCACGTCGCGCTCGATCGAGGAGATCACTGCAACCATCATGGCAAAGCGTGGCCTGACCCGCCGCATCGACTGAGCAACCGGCTATTTCTGCTTTGCTCGCTTGCGCTGCGAATCGGTGAGTAACTGTTTGCGGAGCCGGATCGAACGCGGAGTCACCTCAACGAGTTCATCCTCTGTGATCCATTCGATACCGACTTCAAGCGTGATGTCACGGGGAGGCTTGAGGTTGATTGCATCATCGGTCGAGTGTGTTCGGATATTCGTGAGCTGTTTCCCCTTGGTCGGGTTCACGGTCATAGTCTCAGGACGCGCAGCCTCTCCCATGATCATCCCCTCATACACATCAACGCCGGGCCCGATGAAGAGCTCACCCCTCTTCTGGAGATTGTCGAGCGCGAATCCTGTTGACACGCCGCGGCGGTCTGCAACCATGGCACCACCCTGGCGTGTAGGCAGGTCACCTACCCAGGGGATCCACCCCTCGTGATGCTGGTGCAGGAGCGCGGTCCCGCGAGTGACCGTAAGAAGCTGGGACCGCAAGCCCAAGAGGCCTCGTGAGGGTGCCGTGAATGTGACAATGGAACGCCCCGTCTCACCTGGGCGCAGATCAGCAATCCGCCCCTTGCGTGGCGCAACCGCCTGGGTCACCGCTCCAACGTACTCATCGGGCACATCCACCGTGACACGTTCGAGCGGCTCATAGGTGACATCATCAATCTCCTTGACAATCACCTCCGGTCGCGACACCTGAAGCTCGAAGCCCTCACGGCGCATCGATTCGATCAACACCGAGAGCTGCAGCTCACCGCGACCAGCGACTTCTATGATCTCGGGCGTCGTCGTCTCCTCGATGCGGATAGAGACATTGCCGAGCACTTCCTTCTCAAGCCTCGCACGGATCTGGCGCGATGTCACGTACGCGCCCTCGGTGCCGGCAAGGGGGGAGGTGTTGACCCCGAACGTCATGCGAAGCACCGGTTCATCAACTTCGAGTCTGGGAAGCGGCTCTGGGGTCTCGACGGCTGCGAAGGTGTCCCCGATGCCGACCTCCGGGAAGCCCGCAACTACGAAGAGGTCGCCTGCGACGCGTTCAGTGACGTCCTCTCGACTGAGGTCGGAGAATCCCATGAGCGCGCCGACCTTCCTCTTGACAGGGCTCTTGCCCTCCCCTTGGAGGAGTACTACGATCTCTCCTGCTCGGAGTGTTCCCCGCTCAACTCGGCCGATCGCGAGTCGCCCGAGGTAGTCGGACGCATCAAGGTTCGTGACGAGTGCTTGGAGCGGTGCATCCGGGTCACCCTGAGGTGGGGGGATAGCTTGCACGATCGCGTCGAGCATCGGTGCAAGGGTGTCAGTGGGAGTTGGCATCCCAATACCGTCAATGGCAAGCCCTTCGCGAGCAACCGCTGAGATAATCGGGAATTCAATGTGTTTCTCTTCGGCACCGAGATCGAAGAAGAGCTCGTAGATCTCGTCAACAACCTCGGATGCGCGAGCGTCGGAACGATCGACCTTGTTCACAACTACCACCGCGGGTAGTTGGCGTTCAAGTGCCTTTGAGAGCACGTAGCGGGTCTGGGGCATCGGGCCCTCAGCGGCGTCCACAAGCAGAAGGACACCGTCAACGAGTGCGAGTGCCCTCTCTACTTCGCCACCGAAATCCGCGTGGCCGGGGGTGTCAACGAGGTTGATCTTCGTGCCTCGCCACATAATTGATGCTGCCTTCGCAAGGATCGTGATGCCGCGCTCACGCTCTTGGTCGTCCGAGTCCATGACGCGCACGATCGGCCGCTCATGGTCCGCGAACACACCAGCGGCGCGCAGCATTGCGTCAACGAGCGTCGTTTTACCATGGTCGACGTGCGCGATAAGAGCGACATTCCGCAGGGGGGGAGTAAGCATCACGGAAGGATA
>CAYYGI010000071.1:0-6413 GCA_964471085.1 uncultured Acidimicrobiaceae bacterium | reverse complement strand
AAACGACCGGTCGCAACGCGAACAAGCGGCGCAGACCACCCGGGAGCTCTTGCTCAGATTCGATCGTGAAACGGTCCGTCAGATACGAGCGCAACGCCTCTTCGTTGTAATCTCTGTGAATTTCGTGGGGCTTCCGGTTCGCCGTGAGGCCAACCACCATCGGGTCATTCAGGGGTACAAACTCGAGGACAACTCGTGCATTGAAATCAGCAAGCCACTCGATGACCACACGGAGGGGCAGATTCCGCCCGATAACGAGATGATGAATCACAGCGAGGCAGAGCACAAGGTCAGGCGAGGATCGATCTCCAAGGCCAGGCCTCTCCCTCCCCCTCCACCCGAGCCCTGGCGAGGGATCAGCAAGGTCATAGACGAGGGGGAGCACATTGTTCGGGCCGGACTCCGCCATTGCGGTGTACATCTCGTCGAGGACAGCCTCGTCACCGTCGAGAGCAATCACGTACTGCGCCTTCTCGGCAGCCAGCTTCGAGAAGTGTCCGTCGTTGGCACCAAGGTCCCACACCACCGAGTGGGTGCCGGTTTCGAGAACTTGCGTGACGAAGTCTGTCTTGGCCTTGCGTTGTGCTGCTACGTGATCACAGCCAATTGCGTACCGATTCCACTGTGTGCGGCCAGGGTCCCACTCCATCTTCTCAACAATTCGGCGGAGGCCCTTGACGTTGGCTTCGATCATCCCTCTCTGAAAGCCCGCCTCCTTGAGCTCTGAGCGCACATCTCGCCCACCGACGCGGCTGCGTCTCTCGCTTCGAGCCGGGAGCGCAACGTGCAACATCCCGCTCTTAGTCGCCAGGTCACGCTTCGACATCACCCGTCGGAGTTGTTCCGGGGTGAGGCCCTCCGGCTGGCCGCGCAGCCAGGGCTGAAACGAGATACCCACACGAGAGGAGAGCATCAGAGGGTACAAATACTGACTGAGGAACTGCCTGTATCCGACCCAGACGTCACCCTCTTCGAGGATCTCGAATGAACCGATATCAATAAACACAGGCCGGTGCCCCCGCCACTGGACGTTGAATGGGGTCGAATCCTTGAGAATCATGCCCTCTCCAAGCGCTGCAGCGAGGAGATCGAGTTGAAGGAGCGCTGCGTCTCGAAGCATCGAGAAAGTCCACTCGTATGGGTAGGAGATCACAGGTATCCGGTCGTGGCGGAGAACTCCTGCCCACTCCGGGTTCCTGATCGGTGCCTCATGGGGTACGAGCTGGGTACCTACGATGCGGCCTTCTGCAACTTCTTCCTTGAAGAACCGGGTCTCTGCCAGGTGCAACCAGTTCTTAAGCGAACGATCATCAAGGCTTCGATACACTTCACCGTCGTGGTGGAACACCTGGTTCGATGGATCACGATACGAGCCTGGGTCTCTGCGCGACGACTCCGAGGTTGGGGGGTTATCGTTCATGTTTCGAGACTGACGTCAACCCGGTGTCTGCGTCGGATCGCTTGATTCTTCCGCTTTACTCTCACCTTCGTCTAAGAACTGGGCGGACGCGTCTGCTTGTGCTCCGGGCTTCTTCCAGCGCGTAAAGCGATGCCCCATCGTCTTGAACAGCACAGCCACACCGGCTGCACCACCGAGAAGAGCCTGCATGATGATGGTCCCCGTCCCGGGATCAAGATATCCGAAAAAAATCATACTCCGTTACCCCTCAGGTATTGGCGCGAAGCCTACAGGCCTCTCCGCCAAAACTGAGATAACGCTCCAACCCTCACGTAGACAGCCCGAAGTCGTAGCCACGAAACCAACAGAGACGCCACCAGAACCCCCGGTTCAGAGGCCGCCGACTCGCAGGGCGTTGATGATGAAGCGGCCAAGTTCGGACTCCGCTGTCAGCTCACCGAGGCGGGCGGTCACCTCGGCACTGATCTGTTGCTGGGTACAACCAAGCTCTCCAGCCAGTGCATCAATCGTCGCGGCATCCCTCTCGAAACGCTCGACCGATGGAAGGTCCCCCTGGGTTTCCATGAATTCCTCCACAGACATCTCCGCAAACTCCGCGTCTACATCGTCCACGAACCTCTGGAGGAGTTCCATCGTCTCATCAACGATATCAGCGCAGTCCGACGCTGCAATTTCATCACCGCCGCACGCGGCAACAATCAGCCCGAAAGTGAGAATGAGAGCCAGTGCACGTCGTGTCATGATGAACAAGAGAGTACGGGCGAACTCCTATAGCTCACTACCGCTATCTTCACTTTCTACTATCTCGATACCGGAGGACGATCCAATTCGCGTTGCTCCAGCACTGATCATCTCACGTGTGTCCTTGAGTGTTCGCACCCCACCTGATGCCTTCACACCCATGTCGGGCCCCACGGCGCCACGCATCAGAGCAACGTCGGTGGTGGTGGCACCACCGCCACCGAACCCCGTCGAGGTCTTCACAAAGTCAGCGCCAGCCCTTCTTGCAAGCAGTGACGCGGTGATCTTCTCTGGATCGGTCAGCAACGCTGTCTCGATGATCACCTTCGTGAGGGCACCACCATTTCGCGCTGCTGCCACAACACTCTCGATGTCCGCGAGCACGACATCATGCCAGCCAGACTTGAGGGCACCAATATTGATGACCATGTCGACTTCGCTCGCGCCGTGGCTGACTACCTGGCGGACCTCCTCCACTTTGGCGCTGGTGATCGTTGCTCCGAGCGGGAAACCGATAACGGTGCAGACCTTCACATTGGAGCCTTGGAGCCTCGCTGCGGATTGCTTCACCCAGTAGGGGTTGATGCAGACAGATGCAAAACCATACTCAATTGCTTCGTTGCAGAGGCCGTCGATCTCGGCTTCCGTAGCGCCAGGTTTAAGCAACGTGTGATCAATGTATGGAGCGAGGTCTCGTGCAGTCATGGGGGGATCTTCCTTCATCAAGTAATCTTAGAGGTGTTCGCCCCGGCGCGTCACCACGGAACACTTCTCTTGAGCCGTCCAGCCCTAAACTCATCGGGTGGCAGACACCTCACTCACATCCTCGGGCCTTGGGCACGCATACGGCAAACATGTTGCTCTGCACTCGCTCGACTTCGCGCTCCCCCGTGGGCGCACCGGCCTCGTCGGCGCAAATGGCGCGGGGAAGACAACGTTGATCAAGATTCTCCTGGGGATCATCACCCCAACCACAGGGTCAGCAACCGTGCTTGGTTTGGATACCCGACGCGAATCCATCGATATTCGCAGCATCGTTGGGTACATGCCGGAAGGGCCCTGTCTCCCTCTTGACCAGACAGCAGCCGATTTCCTCGTATTCGCCGCAGGCACTGCGGGCCTATCGAAGAAGGCTGCCCGCCAACGAGCCTCGGATGTCCTCACCCTTGTTGGGCTCAACGAAGAACGCTTCCGGTACCTCGGAGACTTCTCTACCGGGATGAAACAGCGAGCGAAGCTCGCTCAGGCAATCGTACACGATCCAGAACTCGTCTTCCTTGATGAACCAACATCCGGTCTTGACCCTTCAGGGCGCGAGGAGATGCTCGACCTGATCCTTCGTCTCGGTAGGTACGGCATCGACGTGGTTGTCTCCTCCCATGTGCTGCGCGATATCGAGCAGACATGTGACCGGGTTCTCATGCTCGACGAGGGGACGCTCCTCCACGAGGGCCCTATCGGGGGCGCTAACGCCGAGGGAGCACTTCATCTCGAACTCATTGACGACTCCGGGCCGGTGGAGGAGGCGCTCATTCGCAGCGGAGCTACCGTCACATCTCGGGGTCGACTCCTCGAAGTCAGGGTTGAAGAAGGGGACGTTTTCGAGCTGGTGCGCGACGTAGTCGCCGAGTCAGGGGCATCAATCAGAAAGCTCGACACGTCTTCTGGCTCCCTCGAAGACATGTTCCTGTATCACGGGGAGAAGCAATGACTGAGCAAGCAGGTGCCGTCTACGACCTCGGGTACGAGCCGTTCGAAGGGGAACGCAGAGGGAGAGTGGGGGCTCGCCGGACCATCTTCTTCGACGGTATCAGGCGTGTTCTCGGAATTCGGCGAAAGGCAAAACGTAAAGTTATGCCCTGGGCGTTGGTCTCCATTGCAATGTTTCCGCCGATCGCCGCCGTAGGGATAGCTTTCCTCATTCCCCCTGAGGTCGGCGACGTTATCGATCTCGCCGGACAGAATTCGTCCTTCTTCACCCTTGCAGGTACGATCGCAATGCTCTTCACCGCACTCGCTGCACCGGAATTGCTGATCCCTGACCGCAGAGACGGGGTGCTCTCGATGCTGGCATCGAGGCCGCTCACAACGGCTGACTACCTCGGATCTCGATTCGCGAGCCTCGTCGCCGTTGTTGGCACCTTCATGGTTGCACCCCAACTCCTCCTCTTCGTTGGACAAGCAGGCACAGACCCGGACGGCCTGTTTCAGGGCATGCTCAGCACCGCCCACACCCTTCCGAAGATCGCAGCAGTTGCTGCAATTTACACGATTGCTTTTGGGCCTCTCGGTTTCGTAATAGCAAGCCTCTCGAAGAGCAAATCGGTTGCTACTGCTGGCTACCTCGTTGTCATGGTCGCTCTGAGCGCCATTGCCGAGGTGACCGTCCACGCTGCGAACCTTCCTGGCGTACGATGGAGTGCCCTGATTGCCCCTATCAACACTGCCAATTCAGCGAATGCGTGGATCTTCGGCGAGTCCGATTCCGGCTCCCTTCTCGCAGCAGCGAACATTCACCCAGGAATTGGTGTCGCTGCACTCGTCGTATCCGGCACTCTCTTCTCCCTTGTCGCACTTCGACAGTACCGGAGGCTGCTGTGAGCCTCGACCCCGCGTTCGTCGAGAATCCAACAATCGTTGTAGAGAATGCATCGAAGTGGTTCGGTCAGAAAGTTGCGGTCTCACACCTGTCGTGCTCCTTTGGACCGGGGGTGACCGGGCTTCTTGGACCAAACGGTGCCGGGAAGACTTCTCTGCTTCGGATGATCTCGGGTCTAACGAACGTATCGAATGGGACCGTAAGAGTGCTCGGCAAGGACCCCCGACAGACTTCGGACGTATTCAAGAGCATGGTCTTTGTCCCCGACGAGGAGTCGGTACATGACGACCTGACTGCGCGCAGGTATGTGCGCTACGCCGCCCAACTCTCCGGCACAGACAGTTCCGAGGCTGCCGTGACCCGCTCTCTGGGAGATGTGGCGATGCTCGACGACGCTGACCGACCGATTAGCGAGTACTCAAAGGGGATGCGTCAGCGCACGAAAGTTGCAGCCGCTCTGGTCTCCGATCCTGAGATAGTGATCCTCGACGAACCTCTCAACGGCACGGACCCTGTTCAGCGAGCACGCCTTATCGGCCTCTTCCAGGAACTCGGAGAGAGGGGCCGCACGGTCATCATCTCCTCGCACATTCTTGAGGAAGTCGAGCGCGTCTCCTCTCGTGTCGTCGCCATTGTGGACGGCAGGCTGGCTGCGGCAGGGGGAGTGGATGCAATCCGAGCAGCGATGTACGACATTGCGTACCGGGTGCGTATCACGACCGACATGCCGAGAGACCTTGGTGCTGCACTCTTCACCCAGGGTGTCGTGGACACCGTCGAGGCCAGCGAGGAGACCCTCGATCTGCGCACAACCGACGTTGCGCGACTCGGGCGCGAGGTGCCACGGCTCGCTGTGGAGTTGGGTGCCACGCTCACAGGTTTCTCTCCCCAAGACGCATCCCTCGAATCGGTATTTCGGTACCTCGTGGAGAAACGATGACAGGCGTACTCGCCCTCTTCTCCGTCTCCGTGAGACAGGCTCTCCCCAGACGGCGCACCCTCCTTCTGGCTCTCCTCCAGTCTGCCCCCGCGGCGATCTACATCATCGCGTCAATAAACCGTACCGAGGAGTTCGCCCTTGAGACTGCTGTCCAGGCGGGTGGTTCAATCTACTTCTCTCTTGTTCTGCCCGTCGTCTCGATCGTGATCGCCGCTGGAGTCCTCGGTTCGGAGCGCAGGAACGAGACGTTGAGCTTCATCGTGCTCAGGCCGCTCCCGCGCTCAGCAATTGCAGGAGCGAAGATCCTCGCCGCGATCACTGCCGGGCTCGCCCTCAACATCATCGGCGCTCTCGCTCTCGCAGGAGCGCACGCTCTCCGCTTCGGTGATGCACAGCTCTTCGGTGGGCTCCTCTTTGGTGCACTCCTTGCAACTGTGGCCTACGCCGCAGTCTTCGTTCCTCTCGGGTTCCTCACCGACCGAGCAGTTATTATTGGAATGGCCTACCTGCTGGTCTTCGAGAATGGCATTGCGTTCGCCCTTCCCGGCCTCACCTCCCTCTCTCCGTGGCGCCTCGGATTCGGAGCGTTCGCTGCGCTCACTCCCGAAGCAGCGATCTACGCCGACGACTTCATTGGACACCTCCAAGTCTCGGCCCCCCACTCGATCCTGACTGCCGTGATTTACCTCGCCGTTGGTGTAGCCGTCACCACG
>CAYYGI010000070.1:0-6430 GCA_964471085.1 uncultured Acidimicrobiaceae bacterium | reverse complement strand
AGAGGATGTATTCAGTAGCTATTCTCGGTGCGTCCGGCTATGTCGGGGGTGAGCTCATACGGTTCATCGATAGCCACCCTCACTTTGAGGTCGTTTTCCTCGGTGCCAGTCGGCACGTCGGCCAGACCCTCCGCGCCGTGCACCCGCAGCTCGCAGGTGCCGAGCGAGTGCTTGAAGCTTTCGATGTCGACACGGTTGCAGGCAGTGACCTGGTGTTCATGGCGCTCCCCCATGGCGCATCCGGCGAACCGGCGATGCAGCTTGCGGGAAGCACCTCAAAGATTGTTGACCTTGGCAGCGACTTCAGGTTCGATAGCCGGCAGCGGTACGCAGAGGCGTACGGTGAGGATCCTCCGTACCCAGATCAGCTTGGATCATGGGTGTACGGGATCCCGGAACTCTTCGCTAAGGAGATTGCTGTCGCCGATAAGGTTGCTTCGCCAGGGTGTTTCCCGACATCGGTGATTATCCCGCTTGCTCCTCTCCTCGCTGAGAGACTGATAGAACCGAGAGGCATCATCGTTGACTCGATGTCGGGTGTCTCGGGCGCTGGCCGCGATACAACGAACGCTCTCTCATTTGGAGCAGTTGATGAGTCGGTTCGGGCGTATCAGGTGCTGAGCCATCGGCACCGCCCTGAGATGGAAGCCACTCTTGATGGCTTTGCTGACGACTCTGTGGGGGTTCTCTTTACGCCTCACCTTGTTCCAATGCAGCGCGGCATTCTTTCAACCATTTATGTGCAAGCAAGAGAGGGGGCCACGTTCGATCACCTCGCAGGTGCTTTCGACGTTGCATACGCGAACGCACCGTTCGTGCATCGTCGAGAAGCCCCACCGGAGACCCGCTGGGTGGTTGGCTCGAACAATCTTCTTGCCTCATTCCACCTTGACGAGAGGAGCGGCACCCTCGTGATCGTCTCCGCCATTGACAACTTGGTGAAAGGAGCGGCCGGTCAAGCCGTGCAGAGCGCGAATATCATGTTCGGGTTCAATGAGACAGTGGGGTTACCGATCCAGGGGTGGATGCCGTGAGCGTCCTCACTGATCTCACATTGGAATACATTGCTTGCTGCAAGGAGTATGCATGACTGGCCACACACCCCCACACAACGGTAAGCCGAGGATCGCGTCCACGATGGGGAAGGCAGCCATCTTCTCAGAAGCACTCCCTTTCATCTCTAGGTTCAGGAATACAACCGTTGTTGTCAAGTACGGCGGTTCTGCAATGGTCGATGAGGCACTGCGCCGCTCCTTTGCGGATGATGTCGCGATGCTGCACTACGTCGGTATGAACCCGATCGTCGTGCACGGTGGTGGGCCCAATATCTCCGAGGCAATGAGCCTTCACGGCATCGAGACGCGGTGGATCGAGGGGCTGCGCGTGACCGATGAGCGCACGATGCGGATTGTGCAAACTACTCTGGTTGGGGAGATTAACCCCGATATCGTGAGGCTCGTGAACCATCACGGACCTATAGCTACCGGGGTGTCTGGCCTTGACGCCAACCTGTTTCTCGCCGAACCTGTCGACGCGAGGCTCGGCTTCGTCGGCAGGGTTACGGAAGTCAACATTGGTCTCCTTCAGGGGCTTCAGGATCAGGGGTATGTGCCTGTTGTGGCGCCTATTGCGCGGGGGCAGGATGGAGAGATATACAACCTGAACGCTGATGGAGCAGCAAGCGCTCTTGCGGCAGCGCTTGGGGCATCGAAGCTTGTTTACCTGACGGACGTCGAGGGGCTCTATCGAGATCTTGGAGATGATGGAAGCCTCATCTCCAGGATTACGCCGATCGAACTCTCCGAGCTCCTCAAAGGAGGTTCGGTATCTGCTGGGATGCTCCCAAAGTTGCGGTCCGCTATCTCAGCCATCGAGGAGGGTGTGGAGCAGGTCCACATTCTTGATGGTCGGATGCAACACGCTGTGCTTCTTGAGATTTTTACTCCTGAGGGCATAGGCACCATGATTACTCAGGAGCCCCAGGTATGAGATCGGACACCAGTGAGCGGCGCCGACACGTCCGAACGCTCCTAGCGACGTCGCACATATCGAGTCAGAGCGAACTCCAGGTACTTCTTGCCAACGAGGGCTTTCAGGTGACTCAGGCGACTATCTCCAGAGACTTGGATGCTGTTGGGGCAGTGCGGCTCACGGTCGATGGAACCTTCCGCTACAGCCTTGCCCCTGATCGTGGTAGTGCCGGGGATGGCGCTCTCAAGGAACTCCATGAGGCAGTAGATGAGTTTGTTGAGAGTTTTATTACATCAGGAAATCTCATTCTCATGAAAGTGCCACCCGGAGCTGCGCAACTCGTTGCGAGCCGCATTGATGCAGCTCTGATTCCTGGCGCACTTGGCACGATTGCAGGAGACGACACCATCCTAGTTGTCGTGGATGAGGGGGTTGGAGCACGAGAAGTCTCGCATCGAGTTACAGGCAGAGGGAGACACGGTGGATAGAGACATCAAGAAGGTCGTTCTTGCATATAGCGGCGGCCTCGACACGTCAATCATTCTCAGATGGATCAAGGAGGAGTATGGCGCTGAGGTCATCACCTACACGGCGGATGTCGGCCAGGGAGATGAGACCGAAGAAGCTCGCTTGAAGGCGATTGCGACAGGAGCGTCCCTCGCGATCTGTGAAGACCTCACCGCTGAATTTGTCTCCGAATATGTGTACCCCGCGTCGAGGGCCTCAGCGCTCTACGAGGGGTACTACCACATGGGCACATCGCTTGCCCGACCAGTGATCTCGAAGGGGCTGGTGCGCGCAGCCGTCGAGACCGGTGCGGACGCTATTGCCCACGGCGCAACGGGGAAGGGGAATGACCAGGTGCGTTTTGAGCTCTCAGCCTATGCACTCAAGCCGGACATCAGAGTGATTGCTCCGTGGCGCGAGTGGGAGCTCAAAGGACGCGCCGACCTTGTTGCCTATGCCGAGAAATATGGCATCCCAATTCCAGTCACGCCCGAGAAGCCTTATTCAACAGATGCAAATCTGCTTCACATCTCCTATGAGGGGGGTGTCCTGGAGGATCCGTGGGTTGCCCCACCCCCTGGCATGTTCGCAATGACGGTCGACCCACAAGATGCCCCAGACGAACCGGAGCTCGTGACGATCGGATACGAGCATGGAGATCCCGTGTCGATCGATGGTGTCCGCTTGTCACCAGTAGCGCTGCTCACGAGAGCGAATGAGCTTGGGGGTAGGCACGGAATTGGTCGAGTGGACATGGTCGAGAATCGCTTTATCGGGATGAAGAGCCGCGGGGTGTATGAGACGCCTGGAGGCACGATCCTCTACCACGCGCACCGAGCTGTTGAGTCCCTGACGCTTGACCGCGAGGTCGCACACATCAGGGACGAGCTCTCGATTCGATACGCTGAGATGGTCTACAACGGGTTCTGGTTCGCACCTGAGCGCGAAGCACTGCAGTCGTTCATGGACGATGTGCAGAAACCGGTGACGGGAGAAGCGAGGATGAAGCTCTACAAAGGGCAGGCGATCGTTGAGGGGAGACGCTCTGAAGCCGGTGGACTGTACGACGAGGCTACAGCGACGTTCGAGGCTGACGATGTGTATCACCAGGCAGATGCCGAGGGATTTATCCGCCTACAGTCGCTGCGTTTGAGAACGTTCGCTGAGAAGAGACTTGGCGAGGGAGAGTGAATGTATGACGTGTGACGGAGTACGTACGACGATCTGGGGAGAGCGAAGCACACGAAGTGCTCAGTGTTGCATATGGCCGCGCAGCGGAGCAATGCTATGACGTTGTGGCAGGGTGGACGCTTCGAGGAGAGTCCGGCTGAGTCATTGTGGAGATTTACCGTCGATATCTCAGACCGAAGGTTGCTGGTTGATGACATCACCGGTTCTATTGCCCACGCAACCATGCTTGGGCGCGTTGGCTTACTTGCTCCCGGCGAGGCCTCGGCAATGGTGGGAGGACTCAAGGATCTCAAGGCGGAAGCAGAGGCTGAGGAATTCGAGTTCCTCGATTCCGATGAGGACGTCCACTCTGCTGTTGAACGCAGACTGGGAGAAGTAATCGGCGACTTGGCAGGGAGACTCCACACCGGCCGGTCACGCAACGACCAAGTTGCTCTTGACCTACGACTTTACCTCAAGGGCTCAACCGAAGATCGGATTAAGCAGATTGTCAGCTTCATCCGAGTCCTTGTTGACCTGGCTGAGGCTGCGGGTGACACGGTTGTGGCAAGTTACACACATCTTCAGCAGGCCCAGTCCGTCCCTCTCGCCCATCATCTCTTGGCGTATGCCTGGATGCTGAGACGCGACGTTGAGAGATTCGCTGATGCTCAGGTTCGCATTGATGTCTCCCCACTGGGTGCCGGTGCGTCTGGCGGTTCCTCCCTCCCCCTCGATGCTGAAATGTGCGCGGAGCTTCTTGGCATGAGCGCAGTCTTCGACAACTCGATGGATGCTGTTGGATCGAGAGATGTCGCTGCGGAGTTTGTGTGGTGTGCAACTCAGACGATGCTCAACCTCTCTCGTCTCTCCGAGGAGCTGCTGTTGTGGTCGACGAGCGAGTTCTCGTGGGTGACGTTCTCGGATGCGTTCACGACAGGATCATCCGCTCTGCCTCAGAAGAAGAACGTTGATATTGCGGAGCTTGTGCGGGGAAAGGCTGCAGCAGCGATCGGCAATCTCGCCTCGATCACGGCGCTCCAGAAGGGCCTCCCGATGACCTACAACCGGGATCTCCAAGAAGACAAGCGCATAGTCTTCCACGCTGACGACACACTTGCAGGTGCCCTGGAAGCCCTGGGGGGGATGCTTGCTTCTGCCGACTTTCATACCCCGGCACCATCGGAGTGGGTAGCGGCTCTCGATCTTGCTGAGGCACTGGTTCGGCGCGGTACGCCGTTTCGAGAGGCACATCATGTTGTGGGGAGGCTCGTTGCCAACCTCGTGTCGGAGGGGAGGACTCTCGGAGAGATAACATCTGGGGAGCTCGTCTCGTTCGACGCAAGGTTCACTCCGACTGATCTCAAGATCCTCGATGCTGGCGCATCGGTGGCGATCAGGGTGACCCACGGTGCGGGCTCACTGGCATCTGTAGCGACGCAGATCGAGGAACTTGGGGTATTTCTCATCGAGTGGACGCCCACATCAGCATTGAATTCCTAGGCAGCTTGTGCAGGCTGAATCGTGATGCAGTCACGACAGGAGGGGTCTCCGCAGTTGGAGACAACTTCTACGGGGAGGCCTCCTGCTGCGAACCAAGCCGTCAGTTCGGCGCAGTTTAGATTGATGAGGGCCTTCGTTGTGGTGGTGAGTACTGGTGTTGTTGCTTCCATGTGCAGAACATATCTTGCGGGTGTGACAGAAACAGAACACAGGGCACCGAGTGCGCAGCACAGAGTGTGAGGAGCGTGGATGGGTGGAGCCCTGAGTTGGGTACGATTGAGGGATGGAACTGAAACGTTACGCAGAGATCACTCCATTCACGTACGGAGACTTCGAACTTCGAGAATTGACGCCGGATGCTTTCGAAGCAGCGTCATTCGCCGAAATTATCGTGCCCGTTGGTGCCGATCGGACCAGACGAGTCTCAGACAAGGACCATCGCATGTATGTGTGTCTTGTTGGGGATCTCGAATTCAATGTCGACGACACCGTGGTGCACCTTTGTTCAGGTGACGTGATCCACATTGACAAAGGAGAGACGTACGGATTCCACAATGGTGGATACGAGGAAGGTCGGCTGCTCTTGATCCGAGTGCCTGGCCCTTCACTTCCGGAGAAGCCGTAGCCCTGACGTTCGGCCATGGAGGCCGGTCGGTTCAAGCCCCGAGTGGGAGCACATATTTCCATACCACCACGAAATGGAGAGCGCTCGCGCTGATCACCATGACGTGAAAGACTTCGTGATAGGAGAATACGCGGGGCCAGAGGCGGGGACGGTTCGTGATGAGCAGCAGCGCTCCAACGGAGTACACGATGCCGCCCGTGAGGAGGAGCACACCCCCTGCCCAACCGAGAGCCTGGACGACATTCCAAGCGATCAGGATGCTGAGCCAACCCATTGAGAGAGCAAGCGCGATTGAGAATGTCTGGTTCTCCTTCGGGAAGATTGCGTGCTGTGCGGCACCGAGCGCAACGAGACCCCACACAACAGCGAGTACTGCCCATCGGAGAGAACCATCAAGTGTTGCGATTGCAATGGGTGTGTAGGTGCCTGCAATGAGTACGAGGATCATTGTGTGATCGATTCGTTGCATCCGCTTCTTCCAGGCTTCACGCCACGGGATCGAGTGATACAGCGAACTTGTTGTGTAGAGAGCAACCATGGTGAGACCAAAGATCAGCGCACCTGCTCGAACTCCCCAGTTCGGTGAGGCCCATGCAAGGAAGATCGTGCCTCCGAGAGCTGCGATCGCAGCGGAGCCATGCAGGAAGCCTCGAA
>CAYYGI010000069.1:0-6498 GCA_964471085.1 uncultured Acidimicrobiaceae bacterium | reverse complement strand
ACTTGGCTGTGGATTGGATCGCGAGAAGCGTTGAGGTGCCGGACAAAGTCGATGATCCCCCCCGCGTACCGGAATGTCTCTTCAAGAATCTCCTCCCCTCTCTCGTCCGAGAACCTTATCTCAAGTCCTTTTGTGAGAAAGGCCATCTCGCGAAGTCGGTTGATGACGGTCTTCGCGGAGTACGTGGTCGTCTCCTCGAAAATCTCTGGGTCCGCCCAGAACGTCACCTGGGTGCCAGTGCGCTTCATCGGCTTCATCTTCTCGACGGGCTTCACCGGCTCACCGTACTCAAACGTCTGCTCCCACAAGTGGCCATCCGTCACAACCTCGACTTGTGTCCGAGTAGACAACGCATTCACAACCGAGACACCAACACCGTGAAGCCCCCCAGACACCTGATAGGCACCCGCTTCGAACTTTCCTCCGGCGTGAAGTGTTGTCATCACCGTCGTGAGCGCGGATTCGCCTGTCTTCTTGTGCTTGCCAACGGGGATGCCGCGTCCGTTGTCCCGCACCCGAACCCCCCCGTCGCGCAGAAGAGTTACGTCAATGCGGGTACAGAATCCAGCCATTGCCTCATCTACAGAGTTGTCCACAACCTCCCAGATGAGGTGATGAAGGCCTCGTGGGCCGGTCGTCCCGATGTACATCGCGGGGCGCCTCCGCACCGCCTCCAATCCTTCAAGTACTTGGATGGAGTCGGCCTTGTATGACGCGGCAGTAGTGCGCTTCGCTTTGCTCACAGGGCTCCTTCAATTCGCCGCGGTGACGGGGTTTCAGCGGCTGATAGCAACAGGGTAAGTATACGTGGTTGTAGCCCACAAACCCGTATTTCCATTGAGGTTTCGGTGGTTTGGCTATCGAGCAACACGGAGACGCACACTCCTCACCAGGTCACTTCCGAAGGCATGGTCGATTGCACGGCAGAGATCCTCTACCTGATACTTGAGGAGGGACCCTGCAGCACCAGTCGGTACCTCCACAAGGAGGACTTGATCGCGAATTCCGATCGGTTCCGCGACGTCTGCCCAATCCCCTGGGGCAATTTCTAACCATCGTTTAACAAGATCACCCTGACGAACATCTATTGGCAGAGTCGCCCGCTCAATGAATCTCCCAAGAACCTCGCTGATATCGGTCAGCTCTCTCTTTGTTCCATAACTCAGATACTTCGCACGCATCAGCGCACGCTCCCTTCTTCCACCGACCAACGGCGTCCTTGGATCGGTAAGTCATCATCTCTCGTCGTTGTGACAAAAACCTGTCCATCTTCGATAAGGGGGAGAATTCTTTGCACACGCTCTTCATCGAGCTCAGAGAAGACATCGTCGAGAAGGAGGATTGGCTTCCTGTCGAGAAGCTCCTCCATAAGTTGGTACGCTCCAATTCGAAGCGCAAGAGCAACCGTTCTCTGCTCTCCTTGCGAGGCTTGTGTGCGCGTCGGTCGACCGTCAAGCAGCAACCCTGGCTCGTCTCGGTGAGGACCGACGGTTGTCGCCCGCACATCCATGTCCTTCTTCCGACTCTCGCTGAGAGCTGCCAACAAAGAATCTTGGAGCGCCGCCAAGTCACTCGCTGATTGCGAGTTCCATGTGGATCTGTAGAACCACTCCACCGACCCCTCCCCCCCAACTTCCCTGTATGCCCGATACAAGTGAGGTTGGAGAGCCACAGCAATGCTTCTCCTGTGCAGCAGAACTCTCGATCCGGCGCTCGCGAGACGATCGTCCCACACACCAAGAGTCACGAGATCTGTACTCCTCCCGCCATGGCGCAAGAGAGCATTGCGCTGTCGAAGCGAACGGTCATACTCACTAAGATCCTGACTTGCTTGTGGCCAGAGTCTTGAGGAGAGGTCATCGAGGTACTCTCTCCGCTTTGCTGGACCACGCTTGACTAAGTCAAGGTCGTCTGGAAGAAACACGACAAGGGGCACAAGAAGAGACACGTCGTGCAAACGTTTAGGCGCCTTCCCATTTATGAGAAATGTTCGACGACCTTCCGCGAGGATTTCTGCTTCGATAGTGATCTCTGAGGGCCCTCCCCCAACCCCCCCGCGAATAATCGAAAAAGTCCTCTCCTCTCGGATGAGCGCACGATCAGGTACTCCTCTGAAAGACTTCGTTGTGCCGAGATAGCCAATTGCTTCAAGAATCGATGTCTTTCCTGCACCGTTCTGTCCCGACAAGATGTTTACTCCGGGTGCAGGCTCGAAACGAAGGGTCTCATACGACCGGAAGTCAACAAGCTCCATCCACGCTAGGTGCATCTCACGTCACAGACGTACAGGCATCAACAAGTACTGAAAACTCGTGTTCTCCATTCCGTGAAGGAGGCCGGGCTTCAGTGGGTCACTTGTCTCGATAACTACGAACTCATCATCCACTGCGTTCACACCATCGGTCAAATACCGGGTGTTGAAGGCAATTGTGATGTCCTCGCCGATGTACTCCCCTGCAAGAAATTCCGATGCTTCGCCAACTTCTTGACGAACAACACTGAGCTCAACTCCGCCCTCATGCATGGCGAACCTGACAGGGATATGATCTTCCGCGACCAATGCTGATCTACCCACCGCTTCAAGAAGTGCCCCTTTCTCAACCGTGAGACGATTGCTATGTCCTTCAGGGAGAAGCTGCCCATAGTTCGGGAATGTCGAATCGATGACTCTTGCTGTGAGTCTGCCTCGATCTGTTGAGAAGGAAGCTTCCCTCTCACCGAGAAGAATCGACATCGAACCTGGTCCAATAGTGCGTCCAAGTTCTCGAAGAGCTCGATAAGGAACCAGCTTTGAGCCGTGTGTTACAACATCCTCGACGTCCCGTACACCGAGACGATAAGAGTCTGTCGCTACAAGACGAAGTGACTCACCATCACCCTCAAAAAGCACACCTGTGAGCGTCGGGCGTGCATCGTCAGTCGATGCAGCAACACCTACCTGGCTAAGTGCCTTGATCAGTTTCTTGCCATCCACAACAGTGGAGTTCTCCATCGAAACCTCGGAGATCTTCGGGAAGTCATCTACCGACATCTCTCGAAGTTTGAAACGGGGTCCACCACCAGTTATCTCCATCTCTCCCCCCGCTGAAAAGAGTGTGACAGCACCCGCCGGGAGTCTCCGAACTACTTCTGCGGCAAGCTTTGCAGGGATTACCGAACTCCCCTCCTCAGTGACTTCAACCTCAAGGTATGTGCGCACAGTGACCTCGTTATCAGTTCCTGTCACCGTCAACTTCCCCCCAGAGACCTCACAGAGAACTCCCTGAAGGATTGGGAGAGGTGAACGTGTGCCGATAGCTCTGCCTGCTCGCGCAAGGACGTCTGCTAGATCGTCTCGCTCTGCTCTGATTCGCACGTGATTCCTTCCCTGTTTCTACTACTGCTGAATATTCTTAAAGAGTAGTAGCAGTAGTAGTAGGTCCTGTGGATTGTGGAAATCTTCCTCAAACCCTTTGTCTTACAGTATTTCTTATCCAGATCGTTTGTTGATAGAGAGAGGGGTATCCCCAAAGCCCACAGTCTGAAATAATGGATTGTGGAGAAACACTATCTTGTCCTCAGTTGTTGTGTGATAGCTGACACCTCATCAAATATGTCTTTGTCTGCCTGGATAAGCCCGTTGATCTTCTCGACTCCGTGAATGACCGTTGTGTGGTCTCGTCCACCAAAAGCCGCCCCTATCTTCGGGAGAGACAATCCGGTATGTTCTCTACACATGTACATGGCTATCTGTCTTCTTCGAGCAAGCGGTTGACGACGAGAACTCCCAACGAGGTCAGCCTCTTCAATGTTGTAGTAGTGCGATACAGTCTTAATGATTGACTCTGCCGTCAGCGGGGAGGAGGAGTGAAGGCCAACAATATCACGAAGAACCGTAGACGCGAGATCAAGGGTGACCCGTTCGTTGGTGAGGGTTGAGAACGCAGTCACGCGAGTGAGGGAGCCTTCGAGCTCTCGAATGTTGTCAGCGACGTTACGAGCAATGAAATCCAGAACATCATCAGGTACCGAAGTAGGGTTCAACGCTGCATTCTTTCTCAGAATAGCAAGTCGAGTCTCGACGTCCGGGCTCTGAATATCGGTTGTGAGCCCCCACTCAAATCTGCTCCGGAGCCGATCTTCGATCGTTCTCAATTCCTTTGGAGGACGATCAGAGGAGATAACGAGTTGGTTCCCTGCCTCGTACAGCGAGTTAAATGTGTGAAAGAACTCTTCGAGTACCTGCTCCTTCCCCTCGAAGAACTGAACATCGTCGAGCAGGAGGAGTTGAACTCTGCGATACCTCGACTTGAAGTTGTCCATGCGCTTGCGTCGGATCGAGTTAATGAAGTCATTGAAGAATGACTCTGATGTCACATAACGAATAATTGTGGTGGGATCCAACTCGAGTCGGTGCTGGCCTACAGCGTGGAGTAGATGTGTCTTTCCAAGGCCTGAACCTGCGTAGATGAACAAGGGGTTGTAGTGACGACCGGGTTGTTCGGCGACTGCCTGGGAGGCTGCGTGTGCAAATCGGTTTGAAGGCCCGACGACGAAGTTGTCGAATGAGTACCGTGCCAGCAGATTCGATGTGTCATCACGATCTGGGGAGGAGTTGTGTCGCAGTGGTGCGGATACATTGAGCGTCGATTGAAAAGGGGGAACCTCCTTCTCCTCGGTTGCTGGACGGTCTGTCACAGCGACAATCACCTCGAAAGGTTCTGGCCATACAGACGATGCGATCTCGCGTACTTGGTGTGTGTAGTTATCTCGCACCCATGTGGCATTGAATCGATTGGGGGCAGAGAGCTGCAGAACTGAGTCTTCGAAGGATGTCGAGAGAGGCTTGATCCACGTCTCCCACTTCGCAACACCGATTACGTCACGGAGACGGCTGTGAAAGAGGGAGATGCGAGAATCTGAAGTGTCTGCTGCTGCTTCTGAGGGCGTTGACGTTGGAGATGTTGACCGAGTTACCACGTTTGTCTACTCCTCTTTTAAATCATCGAAAACTGTCCACATACCTATCCACAGTATGTGGAAAAGGGGTGCCGTGGTCGAGAGCTTCGAACCGCGGCGTGCTTACCAGGGGAAGGGCGGGATTCCGCCAAGCAGGCAGGGATGAGTGTAGGCGCGACTGCTGGGGGATATCAAGAGAGCCGAAACTACTCCCTACTGGAGTGGGAAGGCTCCAAGAGATAGGCAGGAAACCGTTCGGGGAGAAGGCCTTTCTCTGGTTGGGGAGGCTCCAGGCAGCCGACAGAGTTGGGGGATTTTGGCCCAAATGTGCTTAAGGTGTGTTTCGCGAGAGCCCATGAGTTTTCGCGTGTTAGATCTCGGTTGTTAGTTTTGCGCTCAATCCTTCTAGAATACACGCGTCACTTCAGAGACTCTCGAAGGTTGTTCTTGAAATCCTTCGGTTCTATGGCTTGACACGAACCCCCCAGCGATAGACGCCTCATCATGAAACGCACTTATCAACCGAACAATCGTCGGCGAAAACGGAAGCATGGATTTCGCGGACGTATGCGTTCCCGTCATGGCCGGGCATTAATCAAGAGGCGCCGAACCAAGGGTCGACATAAGCTCTCGGCTTGACTTGATGCCGAACATCTCTCTCCGGCCAGGCTCGCGATTCCCTGTCGTGTACCGATCAGGAAGAAGAAGTCGAGTTGGGGGAGTGACTGTCTTCGAGGGCAAAGGCTTGCGTGCGGTCTCGGAGGTGGGGGTCGTCGCTGGGAAGAATGTTGGGAATGCTGTGCAACGAAACAGAGCAAAACGCAGGCTCCGAGAAGCAGCCCGCAGGGTTGATCTGGAACCAAGCACCGCCTACGTGCTGGTAGCTTCTCAGGAGGTGCTCGATGTTTCGTTTCGTAGATTGGTGGAGTGGCTCTCATCTGCGGTACTCCCCGTTGAGCGCGCAGAGAGCGAGGACGAGGGATGAGGGAGAGAGAAGAATTGAGGAGGAGTTTCGGGATGCGTGGGCTGATGGGCTTCATCTCAACGTACCAGAGAGTGCTCTCGCCGCTCCTTGGGCAGAGATGCATCTACTACCCAACATGTTCGAGCTACACCTATGAGGCCATCGAGGTCTATGGGGCAGTGCGAGGGAGTTGGTTGGGAATGAGGAGGATTGGGCGCTGCCACCCATTTCGGGATGCTGGGTTCGATCCAGTTCCGAAGGTAGGGGATCAACCAGAGGAGAAGAGTATGACGAGCTGTAAGGAAGTCTGAAGTGAACCCTTGGACGCTACTGCTGGACGCGCTGGGGGGCGCACTCGCGTTCTTCTACGACCTAGTTCCAAATTATGGAATTGCGATCATTCTCTTGACCCTTATGGTCAGCCTGCTCTTGTTCCCTCTGACGCTCAAACAGACGAAATCGATGCGGGCGATGCAGAAGCTCCAACCAGAGGTCAAGAAGCTCCAGAAGGAGTACAAGGATGACCGGGAGGAACTCAACAAGAAGTTAATGGCGCTTTATCAGGAAAGGAAGGTCAACCCTGCAGCGAGCTGTCT
>CAYYGI010000068.1:0-6514 GCA_964471085.1 uncultured Acidimicrobiaceae bacterium | reverse complement strand
TACCCCTTCGCGAGCGTCCGTCTCCCCACCCGTTCGTTGATGGAGAACTTCTCCCCCGGCATCACGATTGCTCCACGGACTGCATCTGCCATGAGTTGGATATTGATCACACGGTTCTCGCAACACGGGTGATAAGTTGTGAAGGTGGACACTTCGCCGAGAGGTCCCATTGCTTCGGCCATCTCGGTCGTGAAGTCCGCCTCGGCACCATCCATCATGGGGATGACACCTCTACTGTTGCCTGTCGTGGCCGTAAGCACGATGTCTGGAATCCGATCTATGTCGACCTCTCGACCAATGACTGATGGAACCACCGAGAGCTCACGGGTCTCTTCATCAAACGCGAAGGTTGCAGCGACTGGTGGAATGGCGAATCGAGAAGCTGAGCGCTGAGCAACAGAACGTAACATATCGGGATCGAGAGTGACCTCGAGTCTTGGAGGCGAGTGGGGGGTGATCTTGCTCGTGAGAGCAGCAGCGAGGCTACTTGAGGCAAAGACGATGGCACCCGGTCTGCCTTGCGTCGTGAGAACCACCTTCGCGTCTATTAGGTTGGACGCCTTGGCGACAGCGGCATCCACGTCGGCAACGGTGATGACCGGATCGAAGGGGACGAGAGGGAGCAGGACAGGGGAGCGATCCGATTCTGCCATCTCCGCGTGGAGGAGCACAGTTGCTGCTGCGACATCGATACGGAGCCCTGCCTGGGGGTACTCGGGGAGGGCGAGGCCGTTCTTGATCGTCACCGAGCCCTCAAACGCGGGTGCTGCGAGAATGGTCCTCGTCCACTTATCAAGGAGATCGGCGAGCATCTCCTCATCGATCGTTGTTGCCACGGGCACCTCAACGGTTGACCTGAAGGTGTCGAACCATCGAGGAATATTTGGCCACGCTCCCGCGGAGCGCCGCGTCGTCATGGCGTTGGCGGTGATAGCCACCTCGTCAATACTGAAATCAGCCTCGTCGGGGCGGAGGAGGACTTCCGTGCCTTCCACGATCACGACCACCGGTTGGGATACCAACCTGGCCTCGAAGGAGGCAATAATTCTAGTGGCATCGCCGGATTCCAGGCGCGAGAGATCTATGCCCGCCACGGTCACACCGCGGCTGATTCGATCCGGGCCGACCACCTCTTCACCGGCGTACGCAATGGCACCGAGTGCGGTGATAGCGATTGAGATTATGATGGCGACCGCGAAAATGTACCGGTGCATGCTCCTCCCTGAGTCCAGGAATAGAGTAGCGTCCTATCTATGAAGTGGCTCTCGATGAGATATATCCAACTCACCGGTTGGCGATTCGTTGGATCGCCTCCCAACTGCCCCAAGATGGTGATTGTCGGGTTTCCTCATACTTCGAACTGGGATTTCTTCCTCTTTCTCGGCGCACTGTCTTACTTCGATCTCAAGGTCAACTTCCTCGCGAAGGCGCCCCTTTTTCGAGGCCCGTTCGGATACTTGATGCGTCGGTGGGGTGGAATTCCCGTTGACGACTCGGGGCCTCAATCACTCGTCGACTCCGCTATCAAGACGTTCAACGATCGTGACGAGATGATCCTCGTCGTGACACCAGAGGGGACAAGGGCACGCGTCGAGTCATGGAAAACTGGGTTCTGGCGCATCGCTGAAGGAGCAGATGTGCCTGTGGCAATGGCATTCATCGATGCAGAGACCAAGACCGTTGGTTTCGGCCCAGGAGAGAAGATTGCAGGGGATCCTGTGTCGTGGATACGGTTTGCAGCCGACTTTTACGCAGACAAGGGCGGTCTTCGACCACAGAACCGCGGGCCTGTCGCGTTCTGATGACACCCATTGGAGACGGAGAGCAAGTGTTCGTCTCTCTCACGCTCTCAACTAGACTTGGGGGTAAGAAACGCGAAAGTTATCCCGGAGAGAGACGTGGCGAGGGAGCATCCCAAATATCCAGGCATCCGTATTACGACGAATGGGAACCAGCTCGTCTCGTATCACACCGAAGCCCGCATCACGCAGGGTGGTGTGTTCTACCCGATTACTCCTTCTACGGAGATGGGGGAGAGTTATCAGCTCGCATTCGCTGAGGGTGTACTTGACGTATTCGGAAACTCCAAGGTAGCTATTGAGACGGAGGGGGAGCACGCTGCACAGGGGGGTGCGATTGCCTACTCCCTCACTGGCCACCGGACAGTCAATTTCACGTCTGGCCAGGGGATTGTGTACGGCCTTGAGCAGTACTATCACGCACCGGGGAAGCTCTCAACGATGGTGCTCGAAATTGCGGCCCGCGCGCTCACCAAGCACGCCCTCAATGTCCACTGCGGCCATGATGACGTGTATGCGGCACTTGACGCTGGCTGGATCATGCTCTTTGCCAAAGACAGTCAGCAAGCTGCAGATCAGGCGCTCATTGCGCGCAAGGTCGCGGAGCTCTCACTCAACCCCGCGATGAACATCCAGGACGGCTTCCTCACTTCACACCTTGAACGCACCTTCTACAAGCACGAGTCTGGACTGCTTCGCGAGTTCCTCGGTGCGCATGACGAGATGATTGACACCCCAACCGAGGCCCAACGCGAGCTGTTCGGGCCGACACGCAGGCGCGTACCCGTCATGATGGACCTCAAGAATCCGATGCTGCTGGGTCCGGTCCAGAATCAGGAGCATTACATGAATGGCGTCATTGCACGCCGAAACCACTTCAATGAACCGATCCTGGAGATGCTTGAAGCCGCCTATGAGGAGTTCGCTGAGTTGACGGGGAGGAGCTATGGGCTGGTCAGCGAGTACAGGAATGACGATGCAGACATTGCGTTCGTCTCCTTCGGGTCAGCAGCCGAGAACATCGAAGCAGGTGTGGACTATCTGCGCGAACACGATGACGCGAAGGTCGGCTCGGTGCACGTCAATGTACTGCGCCCGATTCCTGAGGCCGCAATCGTCAGGGCCCTTGCAGGCAAGGAGAAGATCATCGTCCTCGAGCGGGCAGACGACGCGCTCTCGGGGGATAATCAGATGACCCGTGAGATTCGTGCTGTGCTCTCAAAAGCGTACGAGATCCACAGCCTCGGGTACCCCTCCGACATCCCCGGCATCAGCTACGAAGACATGCCCGAGATCCTGTCGGGCACCTACGGACTCGGATCTCGCGATTTCCGCCCTGAGGGAATTATCGGTGCCTACGAGTATGCAATGGGGAGAGTCTCTCGCCAGGATGGGAGAACCATTGACGATGGCGCTACCTATATCACGATCGGGATCGACCATCCGTACGCCGTGATCGCGGACCGCAGACCTTCGCTTCTCCCCGAAGGATCGATAGCGGTCCGCTTCCACTCCATCGGGGGGTGGGGGATGATCACAACGGGGAAGAACTTGGCCGATGTGATCGGTGCGATCGGCGATGACCTCGCCAAGGAACAGGAGGAGGTTGACGAGTTCGGGAGGCCCAAGGAAGTCATCCATGTGTCAGCGAACCCCAAGTATGGCTCGGAGAAGAAGGGCGCCCCGACCCAGTACTTCCTGGTAGCAGCGCCTGAGCGGATCCGGGTCAACTGCGACTTGCATCACGTCGATGTTGTGCTCTGTCCCGACCCGAAGATCTTCACCCACACAAACCCTTTGATGGGCATCAACCCTGGCGGCACATTCGTCTGGGAGTCAGAGGAGGACCCCGCAACCGTGTGGGAGCGTATCCCAAGCGAACACCGCCAGGAAGTGATCGAGAAGGGCATCCGCATCGTCACGGTTCCCGGCTTCAAGATTGCCCGTGAAGCAACCGAGAGGCCGGAGCTGCAGCTCCGCATGCAGGGCAACGCCTTTCTTGGTGCATTCTTTGGTGTATCAGGAATGCTTGAGGAGTACGGAGTTACCAAGGAGAGGTACCGAGAGATCGTTGAGGCGCAGTATGAGAAGAAGTTTGGCCGTTTCGGCGAGGCTGTTGTCTCCTCGAACATGCGCGTCATGGAGCAGGGCCACGACCTCCTCACGGAGATCTCTCACGGCAGAGTTGATGCACCAGATCGATCCAGCATGCGTCTCCCCTCCCTCGAGGCGTGTGGCACGTGTGTTGTAGAAATGCCGCTCGCGGTGCCCCCTGAGCAGCAAGAGGTCCGGGTTCCACTGACGATGCTCTCGACGTTCAACAAGGAGTACAAAGCAGGACTTGGCTACGACCAACCAGCGACCCCCCTTTCGTCCGTCTCCATGATGGCGTCGGGCACCGGACGGAGTGCATCGAAGTACGTGTCGCGAAGAGAGACCCCCGTCTGGATAGCAGAGAATTGCACTGGCTGTATGGATTGCATCGTTGCATGTCCTGACACGGCGTTGCCGAATGTTGCCCAAGACATGGATCTTGTCCTCCAGACAGCAGCGAAGGGGTACATCCTCGACGAAGGCGAGCGCGCCAAGATGATCGACGAGTTACCAGGACTCGAAGAGCGGCTGCGATCCAGGATGCTCACAGCCGCCAAGGCGAAGGAGTCTCTCCCCTTCAAGGACATTCTTGGTGATGAGGTTGGCGCGATCAGCACGGTGTCAGACACAGCGAAGACTGAGTTCATGGAGCTCTTCGACCGGGTGCCCTTCGCATATACGAAGACGTCGCACCTCTTCCGCTCCCTTGAACGCACCGATGCCGGGTCCGGAGGGCTCTTCTCGATCATGGTCTCCGACCTGTGCAAGGGGTGCGCCGAGTGTGTGCTCGAATGCCCCTACGAAGCCCTTGAGATGAAGGTGGAGACACCTGAGCTCAACGCTGATCACATGTCTGGTGTGAACTTCCTCGACCTCCTCCCCGATACACCTGCCAAGTATCTTGGCCGTTTCGATCCGGATGATCCGACCGAGTCGTCTGCTGCTCATCTCAAGAATCACCTGATGGTGCGCTCCAACTACGAGGCGCTCGTCAGCGGAGATGGCGCATGCGCGGGATGTGGAGAGAAGAGCGTCCTGCACGCTGTTGCCTCTCTCACCGAGGCGTACATGCGCCCCCTGTACCACGCCAAAGCCCACAGGCTCGATGACAAGTCTCTCGATCTCGAGGAGCACGGCCTGAAAATGTTGGGGGAGGTCAAGGCGCTCGACGAGCCCGGTTATGAGCGGCTACGCATGCTTATCTCTCACACACTTCTTGGTCTCGGTGGTGAGACCGTTGAAGACACAGAGATGAGGATCGAGGAGCACGGGCACGTGACCGATCAGGACATCGTTGATGCCCTCGTGGTGACTATGCGCCAGGACGCATTCAACCATCGTGACCTCCAAGCGCTCGATGGAACGGTTCCCAACGGCATGTCTGTCATGGCGATGGGCGCCCACACCGGGTGCAACACCGTGTACGGCTCGACGCCTCCAAATAACCCGCATCCGTATCCGTGGATGAATTCACTCTTCCAGGACGGCGCGACAGTGACGTGGCTCCTCGGGGAGAGCTTCATCCAGGATCATGCCCGCAGGTCCGTGATCCCTGAGCGCCTTGCAGACACGATGATGCTCGGTGTTGGTGTAACCGACGACGAGTACTTCGAGATGACACACATGACGGATGCAACCATGACGCCTCTTGAGATCAGGGAGCTGCCCAAGGCGTGGGCGATTGGTGGTGACGGTGGCATGGGTGACATCGGGTATCAGAACGTCTCGAAAGTTGTACTCCAGAACCGACCGAACGTCAAGCTCCTCATGCTCGACACCCAGGTGTACTCGAACACGGGAGGCCAGAACTCTGATTCCTCTCCCATGCCGGGGGGTGGCGACATGAACCAGTACGGTGCAGCTTCTGAAGGGAAGCTGACGGAGAAAAAGGGTGTGGCAGAGACGTTCATCTCGGGGCATGGCTCACCGTACATTGCTCAGGTGTCGCTCGCGAACGCCGCGCAGTTCTACAAAGCAATCGTTGATGCTCTCGACTATCGCGGCACGTCCTTCATCCAGAGTTACACGACGTGCCAACCCGAGCACGGTGTAGCCGATGATGTTGCAACAGTGCAGGCGGGCCTTGTGCGTGACTCTCGTTCAATGCCCCAGTTTGTTTTCAACCCGCAGAAGGGGGAGACGTATCAAGAGGCGCTCGACCTCGCGGGGAACCCGAACCGTGACAGGGACTGGGCCGAGATCACGTCGAAGCTGACCGATCGGACGTTCTTGTACACGGTTGCGCATTTCGCTGCGACTGAAGCAAGGTTCCGGCGTCATCTCCGTCCGGTCAAGGACACCGAAGGGCTCGTGCACCTTGACGACATGTTGCTCTTGATCCGCCAGGACGATGTGGTTCAGCGCAGTGTGTTTGATCCGACGCACCGCTCGTACGTCCCCGATTTTGGTGTGTACATCGAGGTGGAGGACACAAAGGGGCGTGTCAAGGCGATGGAGATCTCGCGCCAGCTCGTGCTCTTTGCAGTGGAACGGCGCAAGTCGTGGCGCCTGATGCAGTCCAAGGCAGGGATCGAGAACGTTGACTACATTGCCCAGAAGGAAGCCTTGGCATCCTTCAACGAGGACGCTGTCGTGATAGCCGACCGATTCCCCGAGATCCG
>CAYYGI010000067.1:0-6545 GCA_964471085.1 uncultured Acidimicrobiaceae bacterium | reverse complement strand
CCCGTCGAACCCAGCAACCCCTGAAAAGCACCGTGGCCGTGGGAGCCGACCACTATCACATCAGCACCGATATCGGTAGCAACGGTGAGAATCTCCTCTGTCACGTCCGTTCCCTCTCTGGCTATGCACTCTGCTGGCGCGCCGAGCTCTCTGATCGCGTCTGCCATTGGTCTGCAGATCTCGTCGCGTTTGTTGCCGAGATACTGGTCGATCATCGCGTCATCGCCGGGCCAACCTCTCGAAGTTGTCTCGGTTACCCTCGGTATCGAAATGAACTCGGCATCGGCGTCGATACGAGAGGAAGTTGGTTCACTCCACTGCGCACGAAGTTCCGGTAGGAGCTGTCGTGGGATGTGAATGACCGTCAAAACAGTCGTGGCACCTCCGTCTCCAGCCAGGGCGAGAGCGAACTTCGCCCCAACATTGATGTCGGCTGTTCCATCCGTCGCGACAAGTACATGCATGGGTGAACCTCCATCGATTCGGGCGTACCCAATGGTACCAGAAGAGCGGGCACGGATTGCAGATTGGGGGTGTCCGACCTCCGGCCTCCGATAGCTCTTGGAAGGGTCACGGTGGGCGCTTCGGGAAGATAGTGTTGACAAGTGTTGTAAAGTGGGGCATAGTGGGGGAGTGTGGGAGAGACTTCGGGAGACATCCCGAGGATGATGATGGAGAGAAGAGACCATGTTCATAGGCGAGTACAGCCACTCACTCGATGACAAGAGTCGAGTTGTGATGCCATCGAGGTTCCGCGCGGACCTCGAAGACGGCTGTGTCGTGACCAAGGGCCAGGAGCGCTGCCTCTATGTGTTTCCTATCCAGCAGTGGGAGGAGGAAGCAGCGCTCGTCCTCAAGCTGCGCCGAACCGACCTCAGGGCACGAAAATTTGCTCGCTCATTTTTCTCTTCTGCATCGAACCAGACACTTGACAAGACCGGGCGCTGTCAGATCCCGGAACCCCTGCGGATCTACGCGGGATTGTCGAAGGATGTGACTGTCGTCGGGGTCGCTGATCGAATCGAAATTTGGGACACCGAGACCTGGGTAAGCATCGCCTCTGAGGCTGATGACTACTACTCCGCTATCGGGGAGGTGCTTGTGGAGGGTGGAATATGACGACGAAGTGTAGAAATGAACGATGTTGGCTGGCTCGCGGTCAGTCCCCCGGATGCCATCGGGAAGGCCCCTTACTCCGCCCGCTTCCTCCTTGGCGCCAGCGCTCCGGGGGGCTGACCATGGATCAGCCAACTTCACACAAATACTCCTACCACGAACCGGTGATGGTCCCCGAGGTGTTGTCCCTCTTGGAACCTTGCGCGAATGGATGGATTGCAGACTGCACCTATGGAGGGGGAGGGCATAGTCGTGCACTCCTCGATCGCTTTCCCAAGGTTCGGATTATTGGCCTCGATCGCGACCCTGACTCGATCGCTCGCTCCCAGACGCATGAGAGACTCACCGTTCTTCAAGGAAACTATCGCAACCTCGCTGATGTGCTGGGGAGTTCATCTCTCCCGTACCGTGTTGATGGGATCTTCTGTGACCTCGGAGTCTCCTCACATCAACTCGATACTGCGGACCGGGGATTCTCGTATCACCGAGATGCTCCACTTGATATGCGAATGGGTCCCGACGCAGATACGAGCGCTGCGGAGATTGTGAATACCGCAGATGAGCGCGCCCTCGAGATGATCTTCAGGCGCTACGGCGAGGAGAGATATGCGCGTCGTATTGCTGCAGCAATTGTTCAGAACAGGCCATTTACCCACACCGTCAGCCTCGCTTCGTGTATCGCGGACTCGGTTCCGGCTGCTGCTCGCCGCTCCGGGCACCCGGCGAGAAAGGTGTTCCAAGCTATCAGAATCTCCGTCAACGACGAACTCTCCGCGCTCTCCGAGTTCATGGACTCCCTCCTCGGAAACCTCACATCGCGAGGCAGGATCGTGATGTTGGCGTACCACTCACTCGAGGATCGGATCGTCAAGCGCTCCTTCCAAGACCGCGCACGGAGGTGCACGTGCCCCACGGAGATTCCGGTCTGCGTATGTGACACAACTCCAGAGCTCCGACTCCTCACACCCAAAGCACTGCGTCCCTCCCCGGAGGAGATTGAGCGCAACCCCCGATCTCGCAGCGCTGTGCTGCGGGCTGGAGAGCGGATCTCATGACGACCGAAACGATCCCCTTTGAAGAACGGCGAACTCGGCACACAACGCGTAGCTGGGCGCACTCTGAGAGGCCGCGCTTGCTGCCGCTGGCTGTCTTCGTGCTCGGAGTCGTCGCACTCTTCTTCGCTATGATCTACCTTCGAATTGCGCTTGACCAGACCGCGTTCGAACTCGACACCATTCAGAGACAGACCGCAGCTGAGCACTCCCATCAGCTCGACCTCCGATTCGAGCTCGCGGGGCTTCAGAATCCTCTCAGAATCTCCACTGAAGCAGAGCGGATTGGCCTTGTTCACCCGGAGGAGCGGATAGCCGTTGTTGTCAATCTCCTCGCGACCGACACCCAAATCATGGTAACTGAGGTTCCTGTTCGTGCACTTCCGGGCGATACTCCATGACGGCTAACGGATGAATGCCCGTATCTGGGAGCGAGGAGACTTTCGGCTACTCTTGGTCGGCCTTGTCTTCATGATTGCATGGGGAGGTATTGGATACCGACTCTTCGAGCTCCAGGGGAGCCGTGCTTTAGCACACGCCGAGATCGGCTTCGACCAGCGGATCAAGACTCGCACTATTGAACCCTCGCGAGGAACAATTTTCGACAGGGAAGGAATTGAGCTCGCAATGACGATCGACGGGTTCAATGTCGTGGTTGATCCGACGCTGATTGTCGACATCCCGCGGGCAGTGGCTCTGCTTGCTCCCTTCTCGCCAAAGGCCCACGAGGACCTGCTCGCCGAGCTGGTTGAGGGGCAGGCGAATGATCGTCGATTCGCGGAGATTGTTATGCGAGTGGACGCAGAACAGAAGGCCATTATCAAGGCTGCGGTCGAGGAAGCTCGCATCAAGGGGGTCTATTTTCGAGATCAGCCCCTGCGGGTGTACCCCGCGGACACTCTGGCCGCACAGACAATCGGCCTCACCAGGTTTGACGACAGCTCGGGAATCGAGGGCCTTGAGAAGACGTTCGACACGGAGCTTCGGGGCCGTGCCGGGAGGATCATCGTTGAAGTTGATCCGCGAGGCAGAGCTATCCCGCAGGGGGAAGTGCGGATCGAAGCATCTGTGGCTGGAAGCGATATTGTCACCACTATCGACAGAGAGATTCAGTTCGCAGCCGAACAGGCGCTGCGCAGGTCGATTCAGACAAGCAACGCGATCGCCGGAGCTGTTGTCGTGATGCTTCCCGACACCGGCGAGATAGTCGCGATGGCGAGCTGGCCGGATCTCGACCTCAACGATCGATCACAAGTCGCGCCAGCAGCACTTCGGAACAGGGTAGTTGCAGATGTGTTTGAGCCGGGGTCAACGTTGAAGACGCTCGTTATTGCTGCGGCTCTCGAAGAGGGAGTTGTCACCGCCAAGACGCCGATCGACACGCCAAAGTCGGTGACGATTGGTGACTTCGAGTATGAGGATCACGGGCAGAACCCGGAGTGGATGTCCGTAGAGGATGTGCTCTCACGCTCTTCGAACGTTGGGACGATCAAGATCCAGAGACGGCTGGGCGACGAGAAGCACTACGAGTACTTGTCAGCATTTGGTCTCGGTCGACCGTCTGGCCTCGATGTTGCAGGGGAGCGGCATGGAACGCTGGACCCAACCGCAGTCTGGACGCTGACGAGTGGTTCATCGATCTCTATTGGGTACGCTGTGGGCGCAACCGCTCTTCAGTTGGCAGCGGCGTACGCGACGATCGCGAACAACGGTGTCTGGCTGGAGCCCTATCTCGTGCGCGAGATCATCACTCCTGACGGTGATAGGATCAGCACGAATCCGCGGAGTCGGCGCGTCCTCTCACCAGAGACGGCCGCTGAGATGCGCAGGATGCTTTATCGTGTGATCGTTGATGACTCGGGTACCGGGAGTCGTGCACAGATGTTGGACTTCACAGCAGGGGGCAAGACAGGCACGACCAAGAAGTTCGATGTCGAAGCGGGTATGTACTCAGAAGATACGATCGCTTCTTTCATCGGGATGGCACCGATAGATGATCCGAGAGTTGTGGTGGTCGTCATCTTAGACACGCCGAGCGGCGAGGATTCAGATGGCGCGGATCTCGCGTTCGGTGGCGTGTCAGCTGCTCCAGTCTTCGCCGAGATAGCCCAGAGCGCTCTCCACCAGCTCGGCGTACCGCCTGATCGGGGATGACATGCCTTCTCATGGAATCTCACTCGATGACGTTGCCTCACAAACGTTGGACGTCATTGATGTTGCTGGTGGTCACGTCACCGTCTCGGAGATCACCCACGACTCGCGACAGGTTCGGCCAGGCACCTTATTTGTTGCTCTTAGAGGAGAACAATTTGATGGCCATCAATTCATAGATGAAGCGCGTGTCCTTGGCGCGTCAGCAATTCTTGTCGAACAGGAAGAGCCCGGGGCAGGCCCACAGATCGTCGTAGTTGACTCTCGTCGAGCAATGGCGTGGGCTGCGCGAGCTATCTTTGCAGAGCCAGATGCTTCTCTGTGGATCGCGGGAGTTACCGGTACGAACGGCAAGACAACCGTTGCGCACATGGTGGAAGCAGTATTTCATGCTGCTCAGATTCCTGTGGGACTCGTAGGCACACTCGGTGCGCGCATTGACGGCGTGCCTATCTCGACCGCGAGAACGACGCCGGAAGCAACCGACCTCCAGAGAATTCTTGCAACCATGCGCGACCAGGGCGTGCAGGCAGTCATGATGGAAGTGTCGAGCCACGCTATTGCGCTGCACAGATCTGACGCTATCTCATTCAAGACGGTTGCGTTCACGAATCTCTCCAGGGATCATCTCGATTTCCACGGCGACATGGAGACGTACTTCGGCGTGAAGGCGCGGTTGTTCCGCGAAGAGATTGCAGACACAGCTATTGTGAACATTGGGGATTCGTGGGGTTTGCGCCTTGCAACGAGATTGGAGATGCCGTTGGTCACAGTCTCGGCCGAGGGCACCGCAGATATCCAGGCTACGAAGATCGTGCTCTCCTCGGAGGGGACAGCGTTCAACGTCACTACCCCCGTTGGAGAGACAGTTATTCGCCTCCCGCTCGCTGGCAGATTCAACGTCTCGAACGCCCTCGTGGCTCTCGGGATTGCGCTTGAAGCACAAGTGAGTCTCGAAGTTGCGGGCGACGGTCTCTCTCGGCTTGAACCGATCGCGGGGAGGATGGAGATCATCAAACACACGGGACCGTTCACTGTCGTTGTTGACTATGCCCACACGTCTGACGCTATTGGTGTTGTGCTTCAAGCAGCGAGGCAGATGACGCGGGGACGGGTGGTCTCAGTGCTTGGAGCAGGTGGTGAGAGGGATAAGGAGAAACGATCTCTCATGGGAGGTGCCGCTGCACGGTCGTCGGATGTGATGATTGTCACGACAGACAATCCCCGTTCTGAGGATCCGGCTCTCATTGCCACAGAGGTGAGCCGTGGTGCAGAGATACAAGGCGGTGCCAGCGTGACTACGATCCTTGACCGCAGTGACGCGATTCGTGCTGCGATTGAGATCGCCGAAGATGGGGATATCGTGCTCATCCTTGGCAAGGGTCACGAGCAGGGCCAGGACATTGGAACAGAGATTCTTCCCTTTGACGATAAACAGGAAGCTCTCGCGGCGTTGGCTGGCGTTGGCTGGGTGCAGTCATGAATCCGGTCATGCTTGGATGGACGCTTGCCGAGATCACAGAAGCAGTGGGGGGAGTCGTCGTCGGGGACGATGACGGCGAAGTCTCCCACATAGAGACGGACTCCAGGCGTGATGTGGCTGGAGGTGTATTTGTTGCACTCGTCGGTGAACACTTTGATGGCCACTCCTTTGCACACGAGGCACTCGAGCGCGGAGCGGTCGCGGTTATTGTGCAGCGAGAGGCCAATGTCGAGGTTACACCGCGCATTGAGGTCGAGTCGACAGGAGATGCGCTCTTCGCACTCGGTGTCAAACGTCGCAACGAACTCGACATTCCCGTGGTTGCGATCACGGGATCGGCGGGGAAGACATCAACCAAGGACTTCCTTGCTGCCGGCATCCCCGGTTCGTGGGCTGCACCTCATTCGTACAACAATGACATTGGTGTCCCGCTCACCGTGCTCGCGACTCCCCCCGGTGCCACTGCTTTGATCTTTGAAGCGGGCTGCGGGAGTGAGCGCGACATAGAGCTCCTCGGCCCTGCCATACGGCCAGATGTTGCTGTGATCACAAATATCGGGACAGCGCACATGGAGAGGTTCGGCTCACGGCGCGATATCGAGGACGCCAAGTATGAGCTTGTAACCCTTCTCGGGGGGGAGGGCACCGCGATTCTTCCGGTTGACGAACCGGCGTTGCAACGGGGGGGAACATCTGTGACGCTCACCTTCGGGGAGGAAGCTGGCAACATCCAGGTTCGTGAC
>CAYYGI010000066.1:0-6589 GCA_964471085.1 uncultured Acidimicrobiaceae bacterium | reverse complement strand
TCTTCAGGGAGGCGGACCGTCATGCGAGCGTCGAGGTCTTCCGTGCTGATCTTGACGGATTCTTCGCTCTGCCTCACCACCAACATCGGCTGGCCTTCGGTGAGCACTACATCAACGCTCCACCTTGGTAGCTGCGCACTGACCTCAGCAGCGGCCTGCTCGGCCAAGTCAAAGACTGCCTGTCGCAGCGCAGGCTCAATAGCGACGAGTACCACCTCGGCTGCCGCTGAGAGATCTGGATCGCCCCCTGCAATCCGAAGTTGCCCCTCCATCACACTCTTTAGTTGCTGTGTCACAACGTCAATATCCACCTGACTCACGCTTCCTTTTGCTCAGTATTCATGGAGCTTCTCGTTCTCTCCGTACAAGGCACATCAGGCGGTCTCCTTCTTCGATCAACATTCTGCACCTGATCTCGTGCTCCACTCTCACGCTGTCGGGAGTACTGCACCACAGCAGAGCGTTCTCCTCTCTCGAATGCCGTCATACTGCTGTCATGCTAGCAGCATTGTGCTGTCATTCTGTCATTCTATAGTACCGAGCACTCTCTTGTATGATTTCGTCAACTTCCACACCGGGGAGCTCGGAACGACCGGGCTGAGAGGGTGGCTCTGCTAAGCACTGCCACCGACCCGTAGAACCTGAGCTGGGTAATGCCAGCGGAGGGAGGAGTGGCTTTGAGCACATCAAGGACTCGGGCAATCGTCATCACAGGCGGTGCATGCAACACTGCACCGATCGTGAGCAACACAGACTTCGTCATTGCTGCCGATTCGGGTTACGACCATGCACTTGCTCGGTCGATCCAAGTCGACCTGCTCATCGGTGACCTGGACTCCATATCTGATAAGAGCCTCAGACATGCCCAGGACTCGATGGTCGAGATCGAGGAGCATCCCACAGACAAAGACCAGACCGATCTCGACCTCGCCATTCAAGCAGCGGTCACCCGAGGTGCCTCCCAGATCGACGTCTATGGGGGCGAAGGCGGAAGGCTCGGTCACTTCTTGAGCCTTCCTCTCTCGATTGCGAACCCCGACTGGAGTGCGGCGACAATTGCTTGGCACACTTCCTACGGCGTGGTGCGAGTGGTTCACCCCTGCCTGCCACTCAGAGCAACTGTCCGCATCGGGCAGAGCATCTCCCTCCTCCCTGTCAGCACTGCCCACGGCGTCACAACGTCAGGCCTGCGGTGGGCACTCACCGGCGAATCCCTCACTCGCGGCACCTCGCTAGGTATCAGCAACGAAGCACTCACACACGAAATATCAGTCGAAATCGGTGAAGGCACCGTACTCGTGATCTTAGAAAGAGAGAGAGCATGAACGTGAAACGCAAGCGACGAAACCTAAGGGCGCTCCTACTCGGTGGTGTAATGGTGGTGACACTTCTCATCACAGCGGGCTGTGCAACCGAAGCGGAGCAGGAGGAGATCACGCTCCTCACCCACGACTCGTTCGCTCTAAGCGAGGGCGTACTTGAAGCTTTCACTGAAGAGACCGGCGTCATTGTGAACGTCCAGACAGCGCGCGACGCGGGAACGATGGTCAATCAGGCAATCCTGACGAAAGACAACCCGATTGCTGACGTGATCTTCGGTATCGACAACACCTTCTTGTCGCGCGCACTCGATGCCGGAGTGTTCATCCCATACACAGCACGAGAGATCGACTTGGTGAACCCCCTCCTGCGCATCCCGAACGATATCGTGACCCCGATTAGTTTTGGCGATGTCTGTGTCAACTATGACATTGAGGGGCTCGCTGCTCTTGGTGTACCACCTCCCCAAACGCTTGAAGATCTCCTCGATCCGATCTATGAGGGGCTCCTCGTCGTACAGGATCCAGCAACATCATCTCCTGGTCTCGCCTTCCTCATGGCAACAATCGTGGTGTTCCCCGAAGGAGCAGAGTACGACTGGCGGGATTATTGGACAGATCTCTTCGCGAACGGCGTCGTTGTTGCCTCAGACTGGTCTGAGGCTTACAACACGAGGTTTACCCGCGCAGGCGGTGCTCAGCCGCTCGTAGTGTCGTACGCTTCCTCACCCCCGGCAGAGGTGTTCTTCGGAGAGCTCTCCGAGTCACCGACGGGAGTCATGACCCAGGGTTGTTTCCGACAGATTGAGTACGCCGCCATCCTGAAAGGAACAGAGCACGAAGCAACAGCGGGGCTCTTTATCGACTTCCTGCTATCCAGGACCGTGCAAGAGGACATACCGCTCAACATGTTCGTCTTCCCCGCGAACACCGAAGCGGAACTCCCCCAGGTCTTCGTTGACTTCACGGTACTGCCAGATACTCCCGGAGTGATGGAACCTGGAATAATCGATGAAAATCGCGAACGGTGGATCCAAGAGTGGACAGCAATCGCTCGCTCGTAGCGAGCACTCCCCTCGGACGCTTCTCCACCGCGGCGATCGTCGCCGTTCCAACGGTCTTCCTTGGCTACTTCTTCCTGTATCCGGTAGTAGCCATAACCGTGCGCGGTCTGACTCCCGACGGAGTTTTCGACCCGAGGGTGTTCGTAGACGTCCTCACGGATCCGACTCTGCGGGGTGTTGCCGTGTTCACCCTGACACAGGCGGTGCTCTCGACGGTGCTGGTCGTGCTCGCTGCCCTCCCGGCGGCGTGGGTATTTGCGCGGTTCGATTTCCCAGGGAAGTCTGCGATGCGAGCAGCGACGCTCGTTCCGTTCGTACTTCCCACCCTTGTCGTCGGTACGGCCTTTCTTGTGCTCATTGGGCCACGCGGCATCATGGGGGTAGATCTCACGGGTACGCTCGTGATCATTCTCATTGCGCACGTCTTCTACAACTACGCCATCGTTGTGCGAGGTGTCGGCGCCTATTGGGAGCGCATCGACCCGTCTATCGAGGACGCGGCACGCAGCCTCGGAGCTTCAAGAATGCGCGCCTTCCTAACCGTGACTCTCCCCCTTCTCCGCCCGGCTATCGCGTCTACCAGCGCTCTCGTGTTCCTCTTCTCCTTCACCTCCTTCGGGGTTGTGCTACTCCTGGGTGGGTTCGGCCGCTCAACGATCGAGGTCGAGATCTGGCGACAAACCACCGCGTACCTTCGACTCGATGTTGCCTCGACCCTGGCCATCCTCCAGCTCATTGGGGTCGGTGTCATCCTGATGCTCTACGGCCGCTACCAGCAGCGAACCACGATCCAGTTCACTCATCGTGCTCTCCGCCCTCCTCCTCCAACTACCACCTCCGAGCGAGTCACTGTCTGGGGCATCCTTGCAGTCTCGGGAACTCTGCTGGGCCTTCCTCTCGCGATTCTTGTCGGTCGCTCCCTGGTCGGGCCAGACGGTGGAATCGGTTTTGCCAACTACGCCAACCTCATCAATCTCCCCGGGAGGAGCGGCGCCTTCATCGAGCCCTCCGAAGCAATTGCGAACTCACTGGGATTTGCTCTCGTAGCAACGCTCATTGCGCTCATCATCGGAATGATGGCCAGTGTCGGCTTGGCATACTCGCGCAAGCGCGTAGCCAGAACCCTGGACGTGGTTGTGATGCTCCCTCTTGGAACATCGGCAGTGACGATCGGGTTCGGATTCCTCATCGCGCTCGGCCAACCAGTGGACATCCGGACCTCGGTGATCCTCATTCCGATCGCACACGCTCTGGTTGCTATCCCCTTCGTCGTGCGGACGACGACTCCATCAATGGGTGCCGTGCAGCATCATCTTCGCGAAGCGGCTGCAACGCTCGGAGCTTCACCCTCAATGACATGGTGGACCATTGACCTACGTCTCGTTGCTCGCTCGATCCTTGTTGGTGGAGCATTTGCGTTCGCGATCTCAATGGGTGAGTTCGGCGCGACATCGTTCATTACTCGGCCAGACTCACCAACGATCCCGATCGCTATCTTCGATCTCCTTGGGAAACCGGGTGCGGTACCTTTCGGGGCAGCAGTCTCCATGAGCGTTGTCCTCATGTTCATCACCGGGATCGCCGTATTCATCATCGACACCCTCCGAACGCCGAAAGCGGGCGAGCTGTGAGCCTCTCCCTCACCAACATATCTGTCACCTACGCTGACACTGACGCGGTCACCGATATCGACCTCCAAGTGGCCCAGGGCGAGCGATTCGCGATCATGGGACCATCTGGTTCCGGGAAGAGCACGCTACTGCGCGCTATTGCTGGTCTCGTTCCGCTGCATTCAGGGTCCGTCCATATCGATGGTGTCGATGTGACAGGTATTCCGGCGCATCGACGCCCGGTCGGGCTGATGTTCCAGGACTATGCGCTCTTCCCGCACATGACCGTTCTTGAGAACGTTGCGTATGGACTCCGTATGAGAGGGGTAGCAAAGCGTGAGCGTCAAGAACGTGCCAACGAGTTACTCGAGCTCGTCGGGCTTGGGGGCTTCGCTGCGCGCCGGACAGCAACCTTGAGCGGTGGGGAGCAGCAACGCGTCGCCCTTGCTCGAACCCTCGCGCCTTCACCCTCCATTGTCCTGCTCGACGAACCGCTCGGTTCCCTCGACATCTCTCTCAAGGAGGCCCTTCTTAGAGAGACGCGGTCGATCCTTGACGCTGTTGGCGCGATCAGTGTGTATGTGACGCACGATCGCAGTGAGGCCTTTGCGTTCTGTGATCGAATGGCGATTCTGCACGATGGAGGTGTTGTGCGAGTCGGGACACCCGACGAGATCTGGCACGATCCACGCTCAGAGTTCGTTGCTCGTTCAATTGGCCAATCAAACCTCGTGCCGATCAGCGTCATTGACGGTACCAGCTCCAGCGCCGATCTGGTGTACGTCCCGATCGAAGCTGTCGGCGTAAATCCAGACGGTCCTCTAAGCGGATCGGTGATCTCCTCGCGCTTCGAGGACGGGGATCACATTGTTGGAGTGATGTTCGCTAAGGGAGGGAGCATATTGGAGATGCGCTCTCCTGGCGTCCCTGAAGTGGGTACCACGGTGCACTTCGAGATCGAGATTGAGAGGGTGATTGTGGTCTCATCTGGTGAGCTCTGAAGTGGATACCACTCTCCCGAAAGCAGCCGCGATCGTTATCTGACTGTAGACCGCAATCTCGCGTGCCCTGTAGACTTTCTTCGTGTCAGTCACGATATCGAACGTGTGGGTAGCGTCCGCGACGAAGAGGACCTCATACCCGAGGTCCGAGGCGTTGCGAGCCGTCGTCTCGCAAGACATGTTGGTCTGAATTCCACAGATCGCGACACCTGTGATGTCATGATCCTTGAGCCACTCGTCGAGGTCGGGGGTACCGTGGAACGCAGAATGTACCTCCTTGACTACCAGCAGATCCGGTTCGCCTGACAGGATCGCCTTGAATTTATTCCCCTCACTCCTGGCAGCTAGCGGCGATGAGGGCATCATCGAGTCGTGACGAACGTAGACAACCGGCCACTCCTGATCGCGCCAGGCCGCGATCAACTGCGCAATATTCAATTCACACTCCGGATTATTGCGCGGTCCCCAACGCGCGACCTCGTCAAATCCCCGCTGCACATCAACGACGAGAAGCGCCGTACTGCCGTTCCACTCAGTCACATCTTCCTCTTATCTGTTATATCCGCCCAAGTTGCTCCACTCGCGGAGATCAAACGCTCAAGCGCAACCGGGTATACAGTATTGGGCGTACCTGCTGCTGACCAGACCCAACGATAGCGGGTGAGCGCGAGATCTGCGACAACTCGCATCGACCGGGGCATTCCGATACTCGGCGTACCCCCGATAGCGAACCCGGTGACCTCTTGCACCAAGTTTGGGGAGGCGATGCGAGCAGCCACTCCGCCAAGGTGACGAGCAAGCTTTTCTTCGCTAACTCGTCGGTCTCCTGAACAGATCGCAAGGACAGGTTCGGTGTCAACCTCGAAGATGATGCTTTTTGCGATCTCTCCAATGTCAGCGCCCACAGCTCTCGCAGCATCACGAGATGTCTTCGTACCTTCAGGAAAGTGGTGAACATTCGGAGCAACACCCGCCTCGATAGCGCGGTCCAACACGCGGAGCGACGCTTCCGGGAGAGCATCACCGACGCGCTGGACGCCAGACTCCGTAGCTACCCACGAGACCCTCTGGTCGTGAGGCTCAGTCGGGAGCTCATCGATGAGGAGTCGGTCAACGGTGACGCCGACGCGGATCACACCAGGGGGAAGTTGCTGCAAGAGTCCGTCGTAATATCCAGCTCCGCGACCAACACGATGCCCGGAGCGGTCAAAGACGTACCCGGGGACCAATACAACGTCGATCTCGTCGATCGGCAACTCCGTTGACTGTCGCACAGGTTGCTGGAAACCGAGATGGTGCCGCTCAAGGTTCGCTGGATCGTACGCGTGAATGGTCAACCGGCCCTCACGGGGTGTGCGAGTAACGGCGATGCGGCAACGATCAAGGCCGTGGAGAGTGCCGAGATCAATCTCCTCTGGCATTGCTAAATATGACAACACCGTTCCGTGCAAGGGTGGCCAGCCGTTGAGGGCGTCGCTGACCTTCCGGGAGGAGGCAGCTCGCGCCACGGTCTTTGCCCACGCACGCCACTCAGCTTTCGTCTTGGATTCTCGCACCTCAGGCAGAGTAGCGGGGAGAGAGGTAGCAGCTCTTCG
>CAYYGI010000065.1:1546-6712 GCA_964471085.1 uncultured Acidimicrobiaceae bacterium | reverse complement strand
GCGTTGCTGCGCTTCTCGATCCAGTGCCCCTCATCGGAGTAGTAGACGAGGCGGGCAGGCACACCTTTCGCCTTGAGTGCACCATACAAGACGAGTCCTTGAGTGATTACGACTCGGTAGTCGAGCTCGCCGTGGATCACGAGCGTGGGAGTTACGATGTCATGGGTGTGAGCCATCGGACTCCAGCGTTGTACAGCGTCCATGTCCTCCCAAGGGAGTCCACCAAGAGCGACCTCGCGACCCCTCGTGTGGTCAGATGCCCACTGGCCCAAGAGGTCCGTGACCCCGGCGTGACAGATCGATGCTGCATAGCGATCAGTGAGCGTGGTGAGCCAAGTTACAAGATATCCACCGTAGGAGCCACCTGCGATTGCTAAGCGCTCCTCATCGATGTAGCCGAGCGAGAGCATATGATCGGTTGCTGCTTCGATGTCTTGTGCTGGCATCTCCCCCCATGCACCCTGAATGGAGCGCGCAAAGGCGTCACCGAAGGATGACGAGCCGTGGAAGTTCACAGAGATGACAACGTACCCGAACGCGGCCATCACCTGGGGGTTCCACCGCCACTGCCACTGGTCCATCACGCCGTTATGGGGCCCACCGTGAACATTCTGGAGGAGGGGCCACAGCTCTGCGTCGTCGAAGTTGGGCGGCTCAACAATGAATGCTTGGATCTGTGCACTCTCTGCTCCCTCGAACCGAATCTCCTTTCGAAGTGTGAGGGCGAGGTCAGCTACTGCCTCTCCGTTGAAGGAGGAGATCACCTTGGTGCGTCCACCTGTGGTGATAGCGATCTCTGGGGGCTGATGCATCGATTCGCTTCTGTGCCAGTAGCAGTCGACTCCCGGCCTTGCGCCGTGATGAGAGCCCGTAGATGTCTGGGCTACCGGATCGCCGCCCTCAATGTCGAGAGTGTAGAGCCGGATACGTCCCTCGTCCTCTGCCTCAAACACGATGCAACTGTCGTTGATGAATTCCCAGGCGCGCGCTGACCGGTCCCAGTGTTCCGTCAAGACCTGCTCAACACCTGTTGCAAGATGATGGGAGACAATCCGCACGAGGTCTGCGTAGAAGTCCTCCTCATACTGCACTCCATAGATCAGTGTTGAGCCGTCGGGCGAGATCCTTGGACGAGTCTGTTGAGCGGAAGCCCCGGTGGTGATCTTGTTAATCTCGCCACCACGGACGGGAACGGTGTGGAGGGAGAACCGAATTTTCTCCCAAGCGGGTTCGCCCGCATCAAGGGTGAACACAACCGTCTCACCGTCCGGCGTCACGGTGATTGCGCTTGGCAACCCCTCCATCGTTATGAGCCGATCAAGACCCGGTGTGATGTCCGTGACAGAATCATCTGAGAGGTCCACATGAAACAGGTGGTCGACGGTGTGGCCCGCAAACCATTTCTTCCAGTGGCGGTACACGCGGTCCTCGGTAACGATCGGGCGAGGCTTGTCACCGCTCTCTTCAAGGAACTCGATGGTGGCAGCGAGAGAGGGGTGTTCGCGCATCACCTCTGCTGCCACGATGAGGGCAGTGCTCCCTGGCACCCAGGTCACGTAGCGCGCACCGAGCGGTAGGTCAGTGACACAGCGCGCCTCGCCTCCGTCGATAGGCATGACATAGACCTGTGCCTTCTCCTTGGCATTGCCGGACTTGGCGAGAAAGGCAACGTGGGAACCGGTCGGGGAGGGCGCTGGCCCAGACGCGTACCGCTCGGACGATGTGAGCTGTCGGGTCGTGCCCTCTCTCTCGACGATGTACAGCACCGAGTGGGGTTTGTTCTCCTCCCCGAAGGTGACCACGGGGACAACAACGCTGGTGGTTCCGGGGATGTGTTCCGGTTGACCGACCCTCTTGAGGTTCCATAGGTCTTGCGGGGTGATAGGGCGGGGCATGATTCTCCTTGCTCTCTCCAAGCTTAGGTTGCCTAAGGTAGAGCGCTCAGCGCTCCTCTGCGTCGGGCCTCTGCATCTGGCCTCTGATCAGGCCAACCAGTAAGCCGTCAGAGACCGCTGTCCAGGACGCATCGATGATGTTCGTGTGAACCCCTATCGATCCCCATGTGGACTTGCCGTCCCTGTGCTCCGTGAGGACGCGGACCCGTGCGTTCGTGCCTTCTGAGCTGTCGAGGTCTCGGACCCGGTAGGCGGTCAGCCTGATGCCTTCAACTCCGGGATATGTGTCGACGAGGGCAGCACGCAGCGCACTGTCGAGGGCCGCGACCGGCCCGTCCCCCTCACGCGTAGACACGATCCTCTCACCTTTGACGACTACCCTTACGGTTGCTTCCGCAGTGACTTCGCCCCCCCTGTTCTCGACGAAGACACGGTACGAGTCGAGATGAAAGAAGGCCTGACTCCAGCCAGCTACCCGTCGGGCGAGCAACTCAAAGGAACCACCCGCCGCCTCGTACTGGTATCCAGCGTGTTCACGCGCCTTGACTTCGTCGACGACTGCTTGGGCCTGGTCCGTAGTGAGAGTGAACCCTGATGCCTCCGCTTTGGCGAGCACGGTTGAGCGTCCTGCAAGTTCCGAGACCACCAACCGCGTAGAGTTTCCAACATCCGCCGGGTACAGGTGCTCGTAAGCGTCGGGGCGTCGAGCCATGGCGGAAGTGTGGAGCCCCGCCTTGTGCGCAAACGCTGATGCTCCGACATAGGGAGTGTGGGGATCGAGAGTCAGATTCACGACTTCAGCAATGTGATGTGACACGGTCGTGAGGTGCTTGATCCTGTCTTCAGGAATGCTCCGGATGCCCATCTTCAAGGAGAGATTCGGGATCACCGAGCAGAGATCGGCATTCCCTGTCCTCTCCCCGTACCCATTGATACACCCCTGTACCTGGACCACGCCTGCCCTCACCGCTGCAAGCGAGTTGCCGACAGCCACTCCGGCGTCGTTATGGAAGTGGCAACCGAAGGTGGCGTCCGGCAGGTGTTGAGTCACGCTGCCTACGATACGTTCGACTTCGTGGCTCAAGCAACCGCCGTTCGTGTCACAGAGAACAAGGCGCGATGCTCCGGCGTCGTGAGCGCCTTGGAGCGCGGCGATCGCGAAATCGGGATTTGCTCGGTAGCCGTCGAAGAAGTGCTCAGCGTCGAAGAAGACTTCTCGGCCCTGTGCCCGGAAGTAGGAGACCGTGTCGGAGATCATTGCAACGGCCTCATCGAGAGATGTCCGCAGAGCGTGTTCAACGTGGTAATCCCACGTCTTCCCAACGATGCACACCGTGTCGGTGCCTGCTTCGAGGAGGCTCTGCACCTGAGGATCATCCTCGGGTGAAGCGCCGGCCCTCCGAGTCGCGCCGAAGGCAACAAGCTTCGCCGTGCTGAGGTCGAGCTCCGTTCGCGCCCGGAGGAAGAACTCATCCTCCTTCGGGTTTGCTCCCGGCCAGCCACCTTCGATGTAGGCAACTCCGAGATCATCAAGGAGGGAGGAGATCGTGAGCTTGTCGCGCACCGTGAGCGAGATGCCTACCTGCTGGGCACCGTCGCGCAGGGTGGTGTCGTAGATCTCAACGGTTCTATTCATGGTGATCCCCTCCAACAAGAGAGCCCTCCAACTTGTGGAGGGCTCAGCAGCGCACACGTGCGGGACGTGTGCGCTAGATGATAATGATCGTGGTTGATTCGGCCTGCATTGAAGTGTGAGTATGCACGATGAAACGTATTCCGTCAAGACGGCCACAGAGACAGACCCCGGTATGCTCGCCGAATGCAGCAGCGAATCTTCTCGGGTGTACAACCCACAGGCAACATTCACCTCGGCAATTACCTCGGTGCATTCCGCAACTGGGTGAGGCTCCAGGACGAGTATGACACGATTTACTGTGTCGTTGATCTCCACGCCATGACTACCGAATATGATCCCCAAGTACTCGAAGCAGCACGAATCGATACCGCGAAAGTTCTTCTTGCTCTCGGAGTCGACCCAGATCGGTCGCTCTTGTACACCCAGAGTCAGGTACCCGGTCACGCGGAGCTCGCCTGGATTCTCGCCACAATGACGCCGATGGGTGTGCTCAACCGAATGACGCAGTTCAAAGAGAAGACGGAAGCTGGTGCTGCGTCGAATCTCGGCCTGTACTCCTACCCCGTGCTCATGGCCGCTGACATTCTCCTGCACAGAGCAAATCTCGTTCCCGTTGGAGATGACCAGCGTCAGCACATCGAAGTCACCCGTGATCTCGCCGAGCGCTTCAATAACAAGTTCGGGGACGTCTTTCCGATTCCCGATGCCCATGTTCCCGAGATGTCTGCGAGAGTGATGTCGCTCACCGATCCGACGGCGAAGATGTCCAAATCTGACCCACAGCCAAAGAGCCGGATTCTGCTTCTTGACGACCCGGACGTGATTCGCAGACGCATCCGCTCCGCCGTTACCGATAGCGATCCCGAGGTGCGGTATGACGTTTCCGCTAAGCCTGGAATCTCCAACCTCCTCGAAATCATGTCATCCTGTACAGGTGACTCGATCGACTCCCTCGTCGACGAGTATGAGGGAGGCGGATACGGGGCGTTCAAGGATGCAGTGGCAGACGCTGTGATCGCAGAGCTCTCGCCGTATAAGGCGCGCTTTGACGCCCTGAAGAACGGTGATGTGCGCGATGTGCTGCGATCCGGCGGAATCAGAGCCAATGAGATGGCGGAGGTTTACCAGAGCGAGGTGAGAAAAGCCATCGGTGTGAAGACATTCTGACAGGGTTCAGCTAGGCTGCGTCAAACGAAAGGGAGACGAGTGCACTACGGTCGAATTACGGCGATTCTCGGTTCTGTGATAGCGGTTGTCGGACTTGGGCTCATATCTGCGGCTTCGACCGCGGAGCACCTGCTGCGAGCCCTGCGATCAATTAACCCGGATTTTCCAGCCAGCTTTGAACGAGTTCTGGTGGCGCTCTGGAATGAGAATGCCCCTGCAGCGGTCATCTTTGTCGGTGCGGTGGTGGCTGTGGTCGCTATCTCCCTGACCCCGAACCTCAAGGTCGCTCTCTCGCGCAAGATGGCGTCCATCGTGACACTGCTCGGCGTCGTCATGGCAGCTATCGGCGTTGTTGCGACGTTGGGGGCTATGGATAATGTCGTTGCGCTCGAAGCCGGTTTTGTCCGCGTTGCTGCGATCGGAATGATCCATGAGGGGCATACGGCTACGGTCGGCGTGGGGTGGTAC
>CAYYGI010000065.1:0-1446 GCA_964471085.1 uncultured Acidimicrobiaceae bacterium | reverse complement strand
TTGAGATAGGGAGAGGAAAGTCAGGTCGTCGAGCGTGGGGTTTCGACGATATAGCGATCGTCCCGACACGCAGAACGCGTGATCCCGAGGATGTTGACCTTACTTGGGAACTCGATGCCTTCACATTCGACCTGCCGATGATGGCAGCGAGCATGGATTCGTCGGTGACCCCCCAGATAGCGATCGAGGTTGGCCGATTAGGAGGCCTTGCCGCACTGAATCTTGAAGGGCTCTGGACCCGGTACGAGGATCCTATCCCTGTGTATGACGAGATCGCGACCCTCGAGAGTGAGAACGCAACTCGCAGGATGCAGGAGATGTACTTAGCGCCGGTGATACCCGACCTCATCACCCAGCGAGTCGCTGAAATCAAGGCAGGAGGGGTGATTGCTTGTGGAAGCCTGACTCCTCCAACGGTCTTGAAGTACATCGAGTACGCGAAAGCTGGTGGGCTGGATGTCCTGGTCGTCCAGGGCACCGTGGTGTCAGCAGAGCACGTCTCCTCGCGTGAGGAACCTCTCGATCTCAACGCATTCATTCGAGACGTCGAGATGCCGGTCATTATTGGAGGGACAGCGTCATACTCTGGGGCGCTCCATCTCATGCGCACCGGCGCTATCGGCGTCCTCGTCGGTGTCGGGCCAGGTGCGGCATGCACAACCCGTGGAGTCCTCGGGATTGGTGTCCCGCAAGCAACGGCGATTGCTGATGCTGTCGCGGCACGCTCCGCATACCTGGAGGAGACAGGCAGGTACGTTCATATCATTGCAGACGGTGGCATGCGCACAGGGGGGGACATATCCAAGGCGATCGCTCTCGGCGCTGATGCTGTGATGATCGGTTCCCCGATGGCCTCTGCCTCCGAGTCACCCTCGAAGGGGTACCACTGGGGGATGGCGACATTCCATCCAACGCTACCACGTGGCTCTCGCGTCCACACAGGAACCCTCGGCACGATCCAGGAGATCCTCGTTGGGCCCGCATTCGAGAATGATGGCAGAATGAACCTCTTCGGAGGGCTCAGAGGTTCGATGGCGACCACGGGGTACGCAACCGTCAAGGAGTTCCAGAAAGCGGAGGTGATGGTGGCACCCGCTCTCCAGACCGAAGGGAAGCAACTTCAACGCTCCCAGGGCGTTGGTATGGGTTGATGGGCGAACCATCAATATCGGGTCGTGCGTCAGAGGGTGACTTCGACAGGGTTCTCGTCATTGACTTCGGCGCACAATATGCCCAGCTCATAGCGCGCAGGGTGCGCGAAGCGCGTGTCTTCTCAGAGATCGTTCCCCGCGACATCACCGCGGTCCAGATTGCTGCGAGGCGACCGGTCGGGATCATTCTCTCCGGAGGGCCATCCTCTGTGTACGCTGAGAACGCGTACGGCATCGATGCTGAGATCTTCAACCTCGGTATCCCTGTTCTCGGAATCTGCTATGGCCATCAACT
>CAYYGI010000064.1:0-6741 GCA_964471085.1 uncultured Acidimicrobiaceae bacterium | reverse complement strand
TTGCTATCCAGTTCACGATGCATCACCCCTCAGACCCACCCAGGGGAGTCGACTCTCTCCTCTGGAAGCGCCTTGAGGAAGCCGACGGCTGAGTGAGGAAGAAGGACTTGCAATGCGGGAGAGAGAAAGCATTCGGACCCTCTCTGGCTTCGTCGAAGACTCCTCACCCATCTCTCCCGTAAGCGGGAGAGATGAAGAACCGGTGCCTTCTCTCTCCCCCGGGGGGAGAGATGGCCCGAGGTACGAGGGTCAGAGAGGGGTCTTGGTACTCAGCTGAATCTTCAAGGCAACCGTTGTTGTGCCGAGGTCAAAGCTCTCACCATAGACATTCTCACGGCGCGCGATCGAGTGTGCCAGTACCTCGTTAGTAATCAGGTCTGCATGCTGCTCGAATGCAGATTCGATCTCAGCGTCGTTGCTTGCCCACGCAATGTCGATGCGATCCGTCACCTTGAGGTCACTGGATTTCCGAAGGTTCTGGACCCGGTTGACGATCTCTCGGGCGAACCCTTCGATCCGAAGGTCGTCTGTGACTGTTGTATCGAACGCTACAGAGAGAGATCCCTCAGAGGCAACAACAGTGTCAGAGCGCGGGTGTCGTGTCACCACGATGTCGGCAGCCGTGAGGGTGAAACCCTCTATCTCGGTGGTGACACCGTCGAGAAGAGCAGCAATCGCATCATGATTGAGTGACGAAACGATCGATGCAACGCGCTTCATCTCTCTGCCGTAGCGGGGACCAAGGTCTTTGAAGTTCGCCTTCGCAGTGAGGTCAACAAGCCCTGCCTCGTCAGCATGCACTTCAACGCTTCTCACATTCAGCTCCTCCACAATGAGTGCTGCATGACTGCGTACGGCATCCTGTTCATCCCTGGTTCGGGTCACGACGGTGACCGATGCAAGGGGTTGGCGCACTCGCAGGTCGTGACGTTTCCGCAAGCTATGGCCAAGGTTCACGACGGTTCGGACCGTCGCCATCGATCGTTCAAGATCCTCGTCGATCGCCGCGATGTCAGCCTTTGGATATTTGGTGTGATGCACACTCTCGGGTGCAGTCTGGTCGATCCGACGGATGAGCCCCTGGTAGATCTCCTCGGTGACGAAGGGAAGAATCGGCGCTGCCACGCGGCTGAACATCGAGAGCACCTCGTAGAGCGTTGCGAATGCTGCCATCTTGTCGGCTTCGTCGTTCGCACCGCGGTGCGCCCAGAATCTCCTCCTTGACCGGCGGATGTACCACTTTGTTAGGTCGCTGATGAAGTCGATGATCGGCGGCACAACGGCGAAGAGTCGGTACTCCTCCATCTCGCGGTTGACGTCTTGCACCAGGCTCTGGAGCACAGAGATGATCCAGCGGTCGATCTCAGGTCGTTCCGCGAGTGGTGGCGCAGAGTGGAGATCTTCAGCAGTGATCCCATCAGCCTCGGCGTAGGTAGTGAAAAAGGAGTACGAGTTCCAGAGAGGGAGCAGAACTGTTCGCACACTCTCGCGAACGCCCGCTTCCTCGAAGCGGAGCGGTTCGGCTTTCACGAGGGGGGAGTTGATGAGGTAGGCCCGGAGTGCGTCGGCACCGTGGTCGTTGAGGACGTGGATCGGGTCGGGGTAGTTCTTCTGTGACTTTGACATCCGGCGGCCATCCTCAGCAAGCACCATGCCGGTAACGACACAATTCTGGAATGGTGCCTCATCACGAAGAGCTGTTGAGAGAATGAGGAGCGTGTAGAACCACCCGCGTGTCTGGTCGAGTCCTTCGGCGATAAAATCTGCTGGAAAGCGTCTCTCGAAACGTTCCTTGTTCTCGAATGGGTAGTGGATCTGAGCAAACGGCATTGCACCGCTCTCGAACCAGCAATCAAGCACTTCAGGAACCCTGCGCATCACACCCGCACAACCTTCACACGTCCAAGTCACAGGGTCAACAAAGTGCTTGTGCAAGTCGTCAAGCCTGACACCGGAGAGTTCGAAGAGTTCCTGAATTGATGAGATAGCAACCTGAGTGGCGCACGCATCGCACTCCCACACCGGGATGCAGGAACCCCAGTACCGGTTCCTGCTGATCGCCCAGTCCCGTGCGTCCGCGAGCCAGTTACCAAACCGGTTCTTCCCGATTGCTTCGGGTACCCAACGGATATCTTGGTTCACTTCGGCCATCCGGTCACGGAACGTCTCGACCGCGACGAACCACGTCGGAATCGCCTTGTAGATGAGGGGAGTGCCTGTGCGCCAACAGAAGGGGTACGAGTGCCTCACGGTTGCTCTCTTCAGTAGCTTCCCTGAGTCCTTGAGGAGGTCGATGAGCACTCGATCGGCGTCTTTGACGTTCATCCCTTCAGCCTGGGGGAATTCTGTGGTGAAGCGAGCTTCTGCATCGACAGGGTCAACCAGCACAGAGATGCCTGCGGTCTGGAACGCGTGGAGATCATCCTCACCGTAGGCAGGTGCCATGTGGACGAGCCCGGTGCCTTCCTCGATGGTCACGTGCTCCGAGGGGATCACAACGAAAGCACCCTCGTCGGCCTTTTCAGCGAAGTCATCAAAAGGAGGCTCGTACGTTGCACCGAGGAGCTCAGACCCGGGAACCGTATCTAGCACCTCGTAGTGGTCACCGAAAACGGTGCCAGTCAGTTCGGTTGCTACCCAGTATGTGTCCTGGGATCCGGGCTCTCGAACTCGGGAGTACTCAATGTCGTTCCCGACGGCAATTGCGAGGTTCCCCGGTAACGTCCACGGCGTTGTTGTCCAGATGACGAAATGATCACCCGGGGAGGCAGGGGTTGAGTCGTCAGTCACGCGCAGTGCAACGGTGATCGCGGGATCATCTACATCGCGGTAGTCCATGTTTGCTTCAAAGTTGGAGAGGGGGGTTGCAGCGCCGTAGGAGTAGGGGAGCACCTTGAAATCCTGGTAGATGAGGCCCTTCTTCCACAGCTCGCCGAAGACCCACCAGACGCTCTCCATGAAGTCGACATCCATCGTCTTGTAGTCGTTCTCGAAGTCGACCCACCGCCCGAGGCGCCTTGTGATCTCGTACCAGTCACTGGTAACGTCATTGACCATTGCGCGGCATGCCTCGTTGAACGCATCGACACCGATCTCCTGGATCTCACGAGGCCCTGAAACACCGAGCTTCTTCTCCACTTCCATCTCGACGGGGAGGCCGTGGGTGTCCCATCCAAAGCGCCTCTCTACACGATGGCCCCGCATGGTCCAGTACCTCGGGACAATGTCCTTGACGACTCCCTGGAGGAGGTGTCCGTAATGGGGAGACCCTGTGGCAAAGGGCGGTCCGTCGTAGAAGGTGTACTCGGTGTCGAGATCATGCAACTCAACGGAGCGCGCAAATGCATCGATAGAGTCCCAGAAGGTGAGAATTCTTGCGTCAAGCGCTGGAAAGTCAACTACTGGTGCGACTTTTGGAAATACGGATTCATGTGTCACAGCGAGTTGCGATGGTAGTGGTGGATTGGTAATCTGCGGAGTATGCCATCAAGATGCTACCTTGTCGTGACTCAGGAGGGTGTATGGCAAGAAAACTAGCTGAGTCGACCTTGAAGAGGTTCGCTCGCGGTCTCCAGGGTGAACGGGACCGTTTAGAACGTATCATTGAGGGGCACGAACGGGAACGTCAGGAGAGCACGATCGCTGAAGGTTCGGCCGATCGAAACGCTGATCCGGACAATGTCGATGGTGGAGCAATTAACGTTGAGATCGGTATGGATCTAGCAACGGTACAGAATGCACGAATTTTACTTGTGCAGGTCCAGCGTGCCGAGGACCGCATGGAGAAGGGCTTGTACGGGATATGCGAAGTGACGGGAGAACCGATTCCGGTCCAGAGATTGGAAGCTCTGCCGTACGCGACGACGACGGTGGAAGCAGCAGCGAGGATCTGAGCTTCCGACTCTTCGGCGTTCTCCTCGCGGCGGTCGTTGTCGTGCTCGATCAGGCTACAAAATGGTGGGCCCTGACATTCCTTGATGAATCTCCGGTCGTCTTTCTCCCGAGTATCTTCTACTTCGACCTCGCGTTCAACACGGGTGCAGCATTCTCTCTCTTTGCGGGGAGCGGGGAGATCATTGCCGTTCTCGCGATAGGGATCACTGGGTTTCTCATCTACCTTCTGGGGAGCGTGAACCGCCGAATCGAGGCAGTAGCGCTCGGTCTTGTCCTCGGGGGTGCTGTCGGGAATCTCCTCGATCGAGTGACTCGCGGGACGGAGCTCCTCGATGGTGCGGTCGTTGACTTTATTGAGGTCACCTTCTTCGCGACATTCAACGTTGCTGATATTGCAATCAACGTCGGTGTCCTGGTGCTCCTCGTGTCTGTATTCTGGAAGCGGGCATGACGACGGTTGAAGTTGTCGTTCCAGACGAGCTTGGCGGTACCCGTGCTGACAAGGTGCTCGCCGAGATGCTCGCTGTTTCGCGCTCTGTTGCCAGAGAGATCATCGATGGGGGGGGAGCAGTAGTGGGAGGGATCGCGGTCAAGCCTGCCCAGAAGGTAGCTCCAGGCACAGTCATTCTTGCTCTGCTGCCAGAACCTGAGCCGGATATTGAAGCAGATGAGAGCGTGAAGTTTCGTGTTGTGTACGAGGATGACGATGTCTCGATTATCGACAAACCGGCCGGGCTCGTCGTGCATCCCGGATCAGGAAGAGGGAGCGGCACTCTCGTCAACGGCTTGATGGCTCTGTACCCCGAGATCGTCGGTGTGGGCCAGCGAGACCGTTGGGGGATCGTTCACCGCCTCGACCGGGACACATCTGGTCTCTTGATTGTAGCTCGCACCCAGCACGCGTACGACTCACTGATCTCGATGATGAAAGGTCGAGAAGTGTCCCGACGCTATCTCAGTGTTGTCCGACACACGTTCACGAACACGATTGGGACCATTGACGCACCGATCGGTCGCGACCCAGCGAATCCAACCCGTATGTACGTTGAGGCCTCCGGGAGATCGGCACGTACGCACTACCGCCGTCTTGCTGAGTGGACGCGTCATAACGCAACGATGCTCTCGGTCTCGCTTGACACGGGACGCACGCACCAGATTCGTGTTCACATGCGGTCGATCGGCCACCCTGTGATTGGTGACCGGATCTACGGGCGCCAGGGCGTCCTTGGAGACCCCGGAAGGCCTTGGTTGCACGCGAGGCAGCTCGCACTGCGTCACCCAACGACGGGGAGAGAGATGGATTTCCTCTCTCAGCTCCCACTTGACTTGTGCGATAGTCTGGTGTTGCTGGGATCTCCAGAGAGGGGAGATGTCGCGGATATCAATGGAGGACTCTTGTGACGGTGCACTACGAGCGATTATCGAATCTCGACGCTTCGTTTCTTGCTCTCGAAACACGGAGAACCCATATGCACGTCGGGGCAGTCACCGTCTTTGGCCCGGGACCGTCGGTGATCGAGGCGGACGTTGACATCGAGACGATCCGCAAGCTCATCCTGGCTCGCCTCGAATTGATCCCTCGGTATCGACAGCGTATTGCAACGGTCCCCTTTGAGGGCCACCCTGTCTGGGTTGACGATGAGCACTTCCATCTCGATTACCACCTCAGGCACATTGCGCTCCCTCATCCGGGTTCAACGGACCAGCTCAAGGCTCTCGCGGGTAGGTTGATGTCTCAGCAACTCGACAGATCAAAACCGCTGTGGGAGTTGTACATCGTCGAGGGGCTCCAGGACGGAGGGTTCGTAGTGATCTCGAAGATCCACCACTGCATGATCGATGGCGTGGCGGGTATTGATCTCATGGCGGTTCTGCTGGACTTCACAGAGGAGTACGAGATTGTGGCGCCAGCGCCGTGGGTTGCGCGTCCTGTCCCGAACGGTACGGAGCTCGTTGTTCGGGAGGTGTCGCGGTCGATCACGAACATTATCTCCGGGCTCTCTCGCGTGCCGGGAGAGATCGGTGGATGGAGCGAGGACTGGTCCCAGCGCATCAAAGCCGCAGGTGCCTCGCTCTCGTCTGGGTGGCTGACACCTGCGGGACGCACGGCGTTGAACGGACCAACGAGTGGATCGAGGGCGTTCGACTGGCTCCAGCTCCCCCTCGCAGACGTCAAGGAGGTCAAGAACACACACGGTGTAACCGTGAACGATGTACTGATCGCTGTTGTGGCAGGCGCTGTGAGGCGGTACTTGGTTGACGTCGGTGCTGTGAGTGAGGTGGAGCTCGCTGAGATCGAGTTCCGCATCATGGCACCAGTCTCTGTGAGGTCTACCGAGGAGGTAGCAACGCTGGGGAATCAGATAGCAATGTGGCTTCTTGATCTTCCGATCGCTGAGCCAAACCCTGCCGAGCGCGTGCGAATCATCCAGAGAGCAACGAAGAAACTGAAAGAGAGTGATCAGGCTCTCGGTGCGTCGACCATTGTTGAAGTGTCGACGGGGGCACCCGCGAATCTTGTCGCGTTGGCAGGGAGGCTTATTGGGCGAGCACGACCTTTCAACATGACGGTAACGAACGTTCCTGGGCCCCAGTTCTCGATGTACATGGCGGGATCCCCGATGGTTGCGACGTATCCCCTTGTGCCGCTGTGGCAGAATCAGGGGGTAGGAGTAGCGATGTTCTCCGCAGATGGCGTTGTCGGGATCGGTATCAACATGGACCGCGACGTGATCGAAGACCCAAGCCGCCTCTCCAAAGACCTCTGGGTCTCCTTTGAGGAGCTACGAGACGCCGAGCCCCTGCAACGCAAGAGAGCCAAACAACGCCCACCAATGGGAACCTGAA
>CAYYGI010000063.1:2189-6905 GCA_964471085.1 uncultured Acidimicrobiaceae bacterium | reverse complement strand
GCCTCCTGGTTCCTCCCGCCAACACCTGTACCTCTCACTGTCACGGTCGTCTCGCCTGTTGCCACCGCGACCGTCCCAGGTGGGGTTGCGTCAATGAATCGGACCGCCTCGTCGCTCGCTTCTCCCTGGAGTTGTGTCGTCACGAGCGCGACGTCCCAACCCTCTGCCCGCAGAGCACCAACAGCCGCGTGACCAGCGAGTTCGGGTGAGCCGACCACAGCGACCTTCGGTTCCGCGTTACTCACGTTCGGTTCGAACCGCTCAACGGCATCGATTACAGGCCCAGGCAGATCGCTGCGAAGGTCGTGGGCATCAATTACGTCAGCGGCTCTGGCACCCACTCCGAAACCAACCGAGGGGCCGGACGCGACATGCTCGGGGCCGGCACCAACCACGTCGCTAAGCACAAGTGTGACGGTGCGTTCTGCACAAGTCACTGCTGCTAGGCCCCCTCCCTTGATGCGACACAGAGCTGCGCGCACCTCGTTGATCTCCTCGATTGGCATACCGCTCTCGATGAGGAGACGGTTCACCACATCAATCTCCTCGATCGACACCCCATCAACGGGGACGTTCGCAACCGCCGATCCACCGCCAGAGATCAGGAATATCACGATGTCTGTGCGTGCCGTGCCCTCCACGATAGAGAGAAGGGCTTCACCACACGAGACGCTCTGCTGGCTCGGAATCGGGTGTGACCCGAGACAGACATCGAAAGAGCTCTCCCCGGTCACATTATTTGTGACGATGAGGCCTCGCCGCGCACCGGTAGCCGCGCGAGCACCTGAAGACATTGCTGGGGCGGCCTTGCCTATGGCTACGACAACGATGTCCTCTGAATCGACATTATTGAAGTCGTGTGTGCCAACGGTGAGCACCCCCCCAGTGAGAGATGTCACCGAGAGCACCGCCGAGGAAGGGTCTACCGCACCTAGGGCAGCCGTATACGCTGCCAACAAGTCATCTCGTTCTGGTTTCATACGAGACTCACGATAACGGCCTTCGGGTGGAGCCAGACACAGTTGTGAAGCAACAGATCAAATCAGCTTGGTTGAGCTTGCCATCAGCAACGAGCTCGCTGAGCACACCACCCAGGACTCTCCCAGGGACTGGCTGGCAAGACAGCTCCCGTCGGCAGAGCGACCCAGCGCCCATACCCTGCCAATGCATGACTTGGTCCATTGAACATCAGAACGTCCTTATCACTGGAGGCAGTTCAGGCATCGGGTTTGCAGCTGCAGAGGCACTCGCGGGGAGAGGGGCGAACGTCACCATCACGTCGCGCGACGCACTAAGAGGAGAGAAGGCTCGTGTCGCGATCATGAAGACGACGGGACAAGATGTTCGTGTCGAGTCACTGGATCTTGCTGATTTCAACTCTGTACGCGAGTTCGCAGATCGCTTTCGCGAGAGAGCAGAGGGTCTCTGTGTCCTCGTAAACAACGCTGGTGGTATTTTTGGATCACGGCGCGAATCAGTCGATGGTCACGAAGCGACCTTCGCTACGAATCATCTCGGACCCTTCCTCCTCACCTCCCTTCTCAGTACGGCACTTGAAGACTCTCCTCACTCTCGAGTCATCAACGTCTCCTCTGTCGCCCACACGCACGCGAAAGAAGGCATCGTCTTCGATGATCTCGCGTGGCAGAATCCCAGATACAAGATGATGGAGGTTTACGGCCACTCGAAGCTAGCCAACATTCTTCACGCTCGGGGAATCAATGACCGCATGGGTGGAAATGTCCAGGCGTTCGCTCTCCACCCCGGGTTAGTTGGTACGTCACTCGGCGGTCGAGGTGGCTCAACGGTCGTGCGTGCAGCAACGAAGTTCGGGAAACCCTGGATGAAGACTCCCACCGAGGGTGCTGACACGATCGTCTGGCTCGCAACCGAACCTCACATCGACACGTCGAACGGCATCTACTTCTCGGAGCGCAAGGCGTCGAAGATGACAGTCCATGCGCGCGACGGCGGCCAGGCTGACCGGCTATGGAGTGTGAGTGAGGAACTCGCCTCCATCACATAACTTGATGCTCGTACACAATGTTCGACTCGACGATTGCATCTCCGCTCGTGGACGGTAACCCGACGACAATGTTCTCCGCCTCGGCAACCCAGAGGTGCGCAATTGCGGCTGCAAGCCACGCCGAGAGATAGCCGAAAATTGGGATCTGAAGAACAGCCACGAGCCCAAAGGGTGGAGCGTCTGGAAAGGAGAAGTTGAACACGAGACTGACAACCATCGATGCCACAGCGAATGTGACGAACAATCCCCCTGCACGCAACCCTCCGTTCTGCACACCTCGCAGTGTGACGCGGAACATCTGTCCGAAACGCACATCAGAGATCGTGTAGGAAGGAACCACCCCCCACATCCCCACAACGATCACTACCAGCGCGATGAGCCAAGCCAGCAAGAGCGAGAGAACGATCACGTTCGTTGGACCTAACGCCGCCGCAAAAACAGAGAGAGGGATCCCCGGGAGAAGGAGGACAAGAAACATGACCGGGCTATAGAACAGAACCGCCCACACCCGGCGACGCACCCGATCAACGGTGTCTTCCACCGACAGGCTTCCCTGAACAGAGCGCACCGCGTACGTCCACAGCGCGGCGTACGCGAACACGAAAAGAAAGCCGAACACGAGAGCCATAGTTGTAAGACTGCCAAGAGCTGCCGCGACCTCAGCCTCGGAGGAGTATGGAGTGAGGCCAACCATCTCCCGATCCATAAACCCGACCTGAATGACGCTCAACGCGCCGACAACGAGCCCGAAGACATACAACTTTCGGTCTCTGGCCATCAGATTAAGCCCCTGCCCTATTAAGGCCAATAACCCAACCCTCCCCATCGAATCTCCCTTCATCGAACTCTCATCGTGCACAAGCTACCCGGTTGCTCCTCGCGAAGCGGAACTCTGTTGCACCCCTCTTACTCCGAATGGCCATGAGACCCGATCGGTGTCTCCAAATCCGACGGTACCGGATCCTGCCCGGCTGCCACCTCGATGAGACGAATAAAGAACGAGACGGCCCTCTTCGCATCATCCCTAGACACAAATTCGTTCGTGCCGTGGAAACCACTCAGTCCCGCTTCATCGAGTACGAAAGGCAAGAACCGGTACACATCACCCGAGAGCTCCTCGAAGAAGCGAGAGTCCGTGGCACCTGTCACTACCCACGGCGCGATGATCACAGAAGGGAATACTTCATCGATCACGCCGCGAAGTGTCTCCCATGCATCCGAGTCGACACGAGAGAGCTTGCTTGGCTCCCACATGAAGTCGGAGGATATCTCTACATCGACATCATTGCCCACGATGGACCGAATGTGCGCGAGAACACTCGACGACGTGTCCCCAGGGATGATTCTCACGTTGACGACCGCCGCGGCTGACTGAGGGATCACATTGGCCTTGATGCCGCCCTCGATAATCGTCGGTACCATCGTCGTGCGCTGCAAAGCATCCATGCGAACATCTTTGGCGAAGACTCTTGAGAGCAGAGAAGCCGCTGCCACAGGTCGTGCAGCGAGTGCACCGACAACGCCGGGCAGATGATCCGACAGCGCATCAAGCATTGGAGCAATAGCCTCAATTCGCGCTGGAACCGGGGATGCCTCGAGCGCGACAATTGCCTTCGCGAGGCTCACCACAGCGGTTTCTTGAGGTGGCAGAGAGGAGTGGCCTCCTTCACCTCTGGCGGTGAGCTTGAAGTTCACGAAACCCTTCTCGGCAATCCCGACGAAAGCAATCGGCATATTGACGGAACGCAGCACACCTTCAACAACTGCCCCGCCCTCATCAACGACGAACCACGGTGTCACGCCACGCCCACGGAGCTCCTCAGCAATAGCCCTTGCTCCGTTTCGGCCACCTACCTCCTCGTCGTGACCGGAGACAACGTGGACCGTGCGCAGGGGTTTGAAGTCGCGCTCAAGGAGATACTCAATCGCCTCAAAGACTGCGATCAGCGGGCCCTTACAGTCCAACGCTCCCCGCCCGTAGATCTTGCCATCGATCACTCTTCCCTCGAAGGGTGGAGCTATCCACTCCTCAGCAGTCCCCTCCTCTATCGGTACAACGTCTTGATGGGCCATGAGCACGATTGGATCGAGGAGCGGATCACTCCCTTCCCAGGTGTAGAGAAGACCGTATTCGTTGAATTTCTCCAGTCGAAGATCCGCGTGGAGACGGGGGTAACGTTGCACAAGCATCGCGGCGAGCCCGTCGAAAGCTCCGGCATCGTACGTCCCATCGTCGAACACGACCGTTGGGAACGAGATCGCTTCGCATAGGGCGGTAACAAATCGCTCCTCATCCACATCGTCGATGAGTTGTGATGCAAGCCCTTGCGTAGGCACCACATGGTCGCTGGCTGCACGCAGTTTTGACTCTCGCCAACCGATCGCGACACCTACGGCAGCGACTGCTCCTGCAACGGCTACAAACCTTTTTCTTCCCATTTCTCACACTCCTGTCTAAAGTGATCGTAAGCCTTTGCTCAAGTTACGTCACAAGAGAGTCGATACACCATTCCATGAAGAGGTTCAGGAAGCACGCTATGTCGTCAAAACGCGACGATGAGGCCTACGTCACGGCTATCAATGATCGCATGAAGAAGGTACTGGCACAAGAGACTGACCACGATGACGCTGAGGTGGTTGAGACTCGTCTTCGCAACATGATTTACGGCACAAATAAGAAGTGAGACCCG
>CAYYGI010000063.1:0-2089 GCA_964471085.1 uncultured Acidimicrobiaceae bacterium | reverse complement strand
AGGGCAGCCAACTGCAGAGGTTGTCGTGGAGCTGTCAGGTCACCAGATTCGGGATCGTCATTTTGCTTCTGCTATTCGGGGGTACAGTCGGACAGAAGTTGACACATTCTGCGCCGAGATAGCGAACCACGTGGGAGTACTCGAGCAGCGCCTTCGCAATGCTGAGGTGCGAGCAGCGCACAGCAGTGAGAAACTCGCTGAACTCCGCTCGAAGGCCGATTCCGTGCTCGCCGAAGCTATCGAAGCGCGACGGACGATCATCGAGGAAGCCAAGGTCGAGGCAGCGGTGATAGCGTATCAATCGACAGATTTCGGTGCAGCGGTCGAGCTAGTGGACACGGCTGCGAAAACAACATCCCTCATGTCTCAAGCTGACAGGGCAACAACCCTCTCCATTGAGCGAGCCGAATTGCACCGAGAGGCAGCTAATGAGAAAGCCCGTCAAGTCTTACGAAGAGCCGAAGAGTCCGCATCTCTGACACAGGCAGAAGCTGATCGCGTCCTCGACAAGGCACGCATCGATGCAAGACTCATGCGCCGAGAATCTATCGCTGTGCAGACTAAGGCAGACACTCATCTCGCCGAGATACAGCGAATCCTGCTAGAGGTTCGTCGAGGTGGCGTCGAACTCGACGATCTTGCTCACTCCAGCATTATCGACCTCACGGGTTCTGACGCAGCGATTGACCTGCGCGAGGGTGCCTCGAAGCGGCATCCACAGCAATCACCTCGATAGCACACCTCCTTCACCCCTCCCACCGTCGCGAGATAGTTTCGGCGTACACCGTTTCAGCACGACACACTGCCGCGAACCCGGTGCCATCATGACCTTCTAGCAGCGTGTTGGGGCGGGTGAGAGAAGTCTCATGGTTGTTTCATGGTTGTTTCATGGTGGTGGGTGAGACTCTAGGTAGTCAATTAAGGAGATGTGTTTTGGGGTCCGCGATTCGATCTGTTTCACAGAGGCATGGGGCAGTTGCTCTTGTTTCTGTTGTTGCTGCATTGACGATTGCTGCGTTGCTTGTTCTTGGGCTTGTTCTTGTTCCTGTTGATGCAATCGGGTCGGGTGATCGGTCTGTTGTTGGCGAAGTTGAGCGTGTGCGAGTGAGTGGTCCTGATGGGGCAACTGTTGAGACGCATGCACGGATGGACACTGGTGCCCTCTCGACTGTGATTGATGTGGAAGTTGCTCGTGCACTTGGTATTGATCTCTCTCAGGAACCAGGTGCAGGTGTAGGGGACGTTGTGTCTGTTGATGTCGCTATTCAGATTGCGGGGGTAGCGCGTCCTGCAACTGTTTTGGTGGAGGATCGCTCAAGTGAGGTAGTGCCGGTTGTTCTTGGGCGCTCGGAGTTGGATGGTTTCACTGTAAGTGTTGGCCAGGAGCACATTACTGAACCAGGTGCGTTTCAGGCACCGAGTGCTTTGTCGGTGTTGCTCTCGAATCATGGGACTGCGTTTGCGCCTGCAGACTTGATTGTTCTTCTTGCAGTTGCTGCAGCGTTGGTTGTTATGATGCGAAATGTTGTGGGGATGTCAACATTGGGGACGTTTACACCAATTCTTCTTACGATCAGTTTCTTGCAGGCTGGCCTTGTGCCTGCTCTTCTTCTCACACTGTTGGTGGTGGGTGTTGGTCTCCTCATTGAGCCTCAACTCCGGCGTCACCGCCTCCCACGAGCAGCCCGTCTTGGTGTATTGATAGGGAGCACTGCTGTCGTGTTCATTGCAATTGAGAGCTTCACTGGCTTTGCTGGTTCAGCAGGATCGTGGGGGGGAGCGTTCCCAGTTGTTGTTGCAGCAGTCATTGTTGAGCGACTCTGGGAGGAGTGGGAGCTTGAAGGCTTTAAGCCTGCACTCTGGTCAGGGCTTCGCACCCTTGCTGTTGCAATTCTTGCTCTCCCTGTTCTTACAGCTGCCCCGGTGAGGTGGCTTGCCGAGACAGCTCCTCTTGCTCTGGCAATGGCTGCTGTTATCTGGACATGGATGGCTGGCACATACGGGGGGCTCCGATTCTCTGAGCTGCTTCGTTTCCAGGCAACAACTGATCCAACAATCACAATTACCCCTGAGGAGGTTTCGAGATGAT
>CAYYGI010000062.1:0-6911 GCA_964471085.1 uncultured Acidimicrobiaceae bacterium | reverse complement strand
CCGACCTGGCAGGGAGTGCCACGGATGCTGCATCGGGTGCAGGAGAGGCCGCTGGTGGCGGCGGGTTGCTCGACAAGGCGAAAGACGCAGCCACCGAACGTCTCACAGGTGGCAAGAACGCTTAGCTCCTCATCATGAGCGGAGATGAACTGCCGCGCGCCGCGTCCTGACGCGCTATGGTTTGGCCATCCTTGACGTCCCTCTCTAGACAGGAGCAAAGTGGAGAACCTCGTACAAGAAATCCAAGCAAGAACCGGCTTCTCCACAGAACAGGTAGTCGATGTCGTCACCATGGTCGAGACGGTGAGTGACCTGTTTCCAACGCCAGGGAACGAGTAGAGAGCGGTGGTCACAACCAAACACACCGATACTGACGCGGAGCATGCACACTGGCCGCAAGACGCAGGACCGTTCTTGGTTCTCGTTGATGCATCAAGCAGACTTGAGTCGGAGCTTATTTCTGCGTGGGTTACAGAAGCGGCTGCCTCCACAGACACTCCCATAACAGTCTTGGCGCTCCCCCCCTCGCGCAGACGCCGCCCTTTCTCCAGGGTGGACGTTGCAATTGGTAAGCGCTTGGCACAGGATGACGACCCGCTCTGTATCCCCTTGCGCGTCGTTTGGCTCGTTAATGAACGCGACGGCAGCCGTGAGGTCAAGCTCTCGGATCTCTTGAAGATAGGCGATCCACGCGACCCGAACTTCGTTCTCCAGCGCATCATCCTGGCACGCCATAGAGACCGGTGCCGCGTCATTGTCGGTGAACCCGCCAGACGAAGCGAACTTGAGAAGCGTTGGCGCGCACCAAAAGGGAGGGGGCCTGCAGACGGAACGACGCTTGGGGAGTTCGTAGCACTTCAAGCGTGGATGGCGCTTGAACGTACAGAGCGACACATCCGAGGCCTGCGATACAAGGTTCCTAGATTTCTCCGAGAGGACTTGTTCTGGAGTCGTCCCTTCCAAGTTGGAATCAAACGGTTGGCGCTCGCCGAAGGCAAGCCGGTAAAACGCTTCCAGATTCGTACAGGGAGATACTTAAAGGAGATGGCTGCACAGCACTCCCCTTACGTGATCGACATAGTGAATGCCCTCACAACCAAGGTGATCGCCGCCGCGCACCATGATGTCGACTACTCAGAAGCGGATCTGCGTCGCACGTATCAGCTTGCTGAGAGTGACCCGATCATCTTTCTTCCGTCCCACAAGTCGAACTTCGACCACCTCGTCCTTCAGCATGTGCTGTATGAGAACGAATTGCCACTCAACCATACGGCGGGGGGCATCAACATGAATTTCTTCTTGATCGGGCCGCTCCTCAGGCGATCAGGCATCTTCTTCATTCGACGCGAGTTCAAGGAGAATCCGGCCTACAAGTTCGTCCTCCACCAATACCTGGACTACTTACTCGAGAAGCGATTCGCGCTCGAGTGGTACATCGAGGGAGGGAGATCGCGTAGCGGAAAACTCCGGGAACCGATGATGGGCCTCCTGTCTTACGTCGTTGACTCCTATCAGCGCGGGATCACGAACGACGTGATCCTAATTCCGGTCTCCATCAACTACGACCAGATCACCGAAGTTACTTCCTACTCCGACGAACAGCGAGGAGCAAAGAAGGAGTCGGAGTCTCTCCTGTGGGCAGTGCGTGTCATCAGCTCACTTCGGCGCCGCAATGGCCGCATCTATGTACGCTTCGGGGAGCCCCTCGCCCTTAGCGATCACATCGAGAGGGACGAAGATCTCTCGACTCGTGAGGGCAGGCTCGCTCTCCCAAAGATCGCTATCGAGGTCTGTACGCGGATCAACGACGTCACACCAGTTACTGCTATCAGCCTCGTAACCCTCGCCCTTCTCTCCGAGGACCGTCACGGCCTGACAGTCACCGAGACAGGCAACAGGCTCGCCCCCTTCATGGACTTCGTGAGACAGAGGAACCTCCCTACAACAGATGATCTGCCATTCAAGTCACACCGCGAGATTGAAGCAACCCTTGAAGCTCTCGTCATGTCGGGTATCGTGCGACGGAGCAATGGCTTCACCGATCACGTATACACCATTGTTCAGGGCAAGCATCTCGCCGCTGCCTATTACCGGAACACCATCGTTCACTTCTTCGTGAACGCCGGGATCATGGAGCTCACGCTCGGTATCTGCACTCTCCGGGGAGACCCAAAGATCCATCCAACTGTGATTGACCGGGCACTCGAGATTCGGGATCTTCTGAAGTTCGAGTTCTTCTTCTCGCCGAGCGCTGCTTACGTCAACGAGATCAGTGATGAGATCGATCGAAGAACGATCACCGACAAGGCGACAGGCGAGATTATCGACTTCTCCACTGGCGAAGCCTCCCCGAAGAGTCCCGTCGTGCTGCGACCCTTCTTGGAAGCGTACTTCGTAGTGGCATCCACACTTGCTCTTCACGGTTCAAGCGCAATCACCGAAAAAGAGCTCAGCAAGCACTGTCTATTGATGGGTGAACAGTTGGCTGCTCACGGTGACATTTCTCGGCGCGAAGCAGTATCCAGCGCTCTTTTTGCTACGGGAATCAAGCTCGCTGTCAGCCGGAACCTCCTTCATGGCACGAAAGAAAGCCGCGTTCGCTTCCGGTCCGAAGTGAGGGAAATCCTTGACGCTCTCGAACTCATCGAAGAAGTTCGGCCTCGTAGGTCGTTCGGCCCAATTTTTTCTCAATCTTTTACCGGTGAGCGCCGATAAGGTTGCAAGGCCAGTCGGAGCGTGGTGCACGCGCGTAGGAGTCGGTCGATGTCGACCAAACAGATAGTAGACGTATCCATCAGCACAACAAGTACGAGTGCGCGGCGCATCGAACCCGAGGTGGCAGTGCCGGCAGAAGACCCAGCCCGCGAGCTTCTCGCGAAAGCTCGGTACGATGCGTTCCGGCTTCTAACCGAAGCGCGAGAAGAAGCAGAGACGATTCTTCGCGAGGCGCGAGCAGAGAGTGCAGGTATCCTCAAAGCTGCTCAGATTGCTTCTGACTCCACCACTGAAGCAACGAAACAGCGAGCGGACAAGACGATCGTATCGGCGACCACGGAAGCCGCTGCGATCGTCGCGAGAGCTCACCGCGAGGCGGGCGAGAGCACAATGCATCATGACACCTCGGCGCTCGAAGCAGAGCACCAAGCCCTCACTGAACGTGTGTCGACCTTGCGGGATGTCGCAGAGCGTCTCGAGGCCCGGTTCGCTGCCCTCGTTCGCACCACCGACAAGTCGCCAGATACCCTGGATGCAGGGAGAGAACAGAGTGATGCTTCCACGCAACCCCCCTCCAGCACAAAACCTCAAACAAACGTCGACTACTCGCCGTCTGTAGAGCCCTCCAAGTCTCGCAAACCCTCGACAGGACCGGTGGCTAGCGCCCCAAGAAGCGCCACCGACACAGACGAGGCGGATGGAAAGAAAGACTCCTTCTACCACCGCCGCTCAGCTCGCCTGCCACGCCTCGGGGAAGAAGGAGGCCGAAGCACTTTTGAGATGACAAGATCGATGCGTGAATTGCTCGACACTAAGTAAGCGCCCAACGAACCAGACAGCCTATGCGTAGAACGGGTTGGCGCCCATCGAGTGATCCGTTACGTCAACGACTTCGGTGATCTCCGGGATCGCATCAAGGATTGCTCGCTCAATACCCTGGCGCAACGTTACGGCCGCCAAACCACAACCCTGGCAACCTCCCCCAAGTTCCAACTGCGCGATATCGCCCTCAACTCGGATGAGGTTCGCTACGCCCCCATGCGATGCAATTGCCGGATTGATACGCATTTCAAGCAGCATGCGAATCTTCTCTTCCGTGGTACCTGTCAGGTCGAGATCTCCGAGGTCGGCGCCACCAAGCGTTGGTGACGGCACATTGGGATTGCGCATCACAAGGCCGGGACCCGCACCATCTCCTGTGAGATCGAGCACGGCACCCCGCAAGTTCTCGACACTGTCGAGCGAGATCGCGACAGGGAGCCCACCATGGTCTTCCACGATGTCAGACGCCGCAACGTCCTGCGAACGCAGGAACGAAGTCTCATAAACGAATCCTTGTGGGCCAACACCGGTGATGCGAAGACCGAGATGCAGATCGGGGATGCCCTCTCCCTCTCGCAGAGCAATGATCTGGTCGCGAGCAGCAGCGGTAACCTCAACGATTTTCATGCTGGTGTCTGTCATGTCGACCGGATAGTACCGGCACAGATCTACCTAGCGATACGATCGCCTAACGGAACGAGACAAGCGTATTGGTCGTGAGATCAAGGATCTGTTCCTCATCGCTCCCTCGATCCGCTATCCAACGACACAACTCTTCGCCCGGGACACGTACGATCCACCACATCACATCTCTCGTACCGGAGGCCTGACCTGAGCGCCACTCGCTTCGAGCAAGTTCGATCGCTTCAGCCTCCGACTCGAACGTCGCTAGCACTCGCTGCTGCGTTCCCAGGAATGGGTGACCCGGCTGCGGTGTTGATTCGGTGAATTCAACGACTTCAAAACTCATGAGTATCTCTCCTCTGCGTGGGCTGATGTTAGCAGATCATCTCTGTAGCTCCAGGGTCTAACTCCGAGATGCAACCAACGGTGTTCCATGAAACCTACGGCAGAGTTGACGAGTCGAAATGCTAGACATCAGACACGACGTGGTGTCGGCGCCGCTCTCCCCAACAAAGGCACGTTATGCAGAACACACTCCCCGTCATCATCCAGGGTGGAATGGGAGTAGCGGTGTCGGATTGGCGTCTCGCAAATGCAGTCTCTCGAAAGGGACAACTCGGCGTCGTATCCGGCGTCGCGCTTGGCGCAATTCTTGCCCGTCGCCTCGAGATGGGTGACCCCGGAGGGCACATGCGACGAGCGTTGGATGCATTCCCGATCAGCGGAGTTGCGAGAGGGATTCTTCAGAAGTATTTCATCGAGGGGGGAAAGGACTCTGATGCCCGCTTCTCAGTGAAGCCGATGGCAAAGATGCGCACATCCCGGAGAGTCCTCGATCTGATCATTGCCGGAGCGTTCGCCGAGGTGCACCTTGCCAAGGAGGGGCACACCGCACCGGTCGGCATCAACCTTCTCGAGAAAGTCCAAGTCACGACGCTCCCAGTTCTCTACGGAGCAATGCTCGCGAGCGTCGACTACGTCTTGATGGGTGCAGGCATCCCGCGATACATCCCCGGCATACTCGACCGTCTCGCAGAGGGATTCGATGTTGAGATGAAAGTGGACGTCAAGGGCCTCACTCCAGAAGGAGACCCCTATATCCGATTCTCTCCCTCCGAGTACGCCAAGGAGTTCGCGTCCAGACTCAAGCGGCCTGACTTTCTCGCAATAGTCTCGTCGCACGTCCTTGCCAAGATGCTCGCTACGAAAGCGAATGGCGAAGTGAACGGCTTCATCGTAGAACTGCCTGTCGCGGGTGGACACAACGCGCCACCGCGGAGAAAGGGCGAGTTCTCTGAGGAAGGCGAGCCAATCTATGGGGAGCGAGACATCCCCGATCTGGGGGCAATAGCCGACCTCGGCAAACCCTTCTGGCTCGCTGGAGGATACGGAGAGCCGGGAAGGGTTGTCGACGCGCTCGCGACCGGTGCCGCGGGGGTACAAGTCGGTACAGCTTTTGCCTACTGCAACGAGTCTGGCTTCACCAGGGAGATCAAGGACGAAGTGATCCAACAGTCACGCAGTGGCGCGCTTGAAGTGTTCACAGACCCCGTGGCATCCCCCACCGGCTTCCCATTCAAGGTAGTCGAACTCGACGAGACCCTCTCGAACCAGACGGTGTATGAGAAGCGCGAGCGTATCTGTGACCTCGGCTACCTGAGGCACGCGTACCAACGCGACGACGCGAGTATCGGTTGGCGTTGCCCCTCGGAACCTGTGGACGACTACGTCCGGAAAGGTGGGGACATTGCAGACACTGTTGGCAGGAAGTGCCTCTGTAACTCACTCATCGCGAACGTCGGTCTCGCCCAGATTCAGAGGAGCGGAGAGAGTGAGGGGACACTGATCACGTCAGGCGACGACGCAAAGACTGTTGCCCGTTTCACTCCGGGAGATTCGATGAACTACTCAGCGGCCGATGTTCTCGAGTACCTTTTGAGCGAAGTCGAGGGCTGAGCTGTGTGCACATTGCACCCGGACTCTTCAAGTCGGTGCTCGAAGAGTCCGTACTCTCCCCAGATCTCACTCCAAACGATCTCTCCAATCAAGAGATCGCAGCAGCAACACGCCTGAGGCGCTCCCGAACTTCCGCTGCAATGACGTCTGCTCCCTCAGCATCAGTGACCGCTACGATCACACCTGGGTCCATGAATCGAACAGCGACACCCTCAGCGTCCTGTCGGAGCACGACGTTACAGGGGAGAAGTGCCCCTATCTCTGCATCTGCCTGAATCATGCGGTGCGCGAGCGGCGGGTTACACGCCCCCAAGATGACGTACGGATCGACGTCAGCACCCAACTTTGCCTTCAGCGTTGCTTGCACATCGATGCGGGTGAGGATGCCAAACCCCTCCTCGCCGAGTGCCGCTGTGACCCGCTCCTCAACGTCCTCCATCGTGCCTGTCAAGACAGTCCCAAACGTGTACTCCACAACAATTCCTTCCTCGTTATCTCACTGCCAGCATATCAGTCACGGAGAGAAGCTAACGCTCTCCTTCGTAAGATCAGCAGGGTTGACGGCGAAGAAGCACGAAGAAGTGTGCCGTTCATCCGAGGGAGGCACCGGGGAGTGCTCCGTCAGATCTTAACGACGCGAGTATTACCCGCGAACTTGTCGTGCCACCCGGCGTTCGTCTCAGAAGTGCTGATTGTTACCGCGATAGAGATATATGCGCCGAACAGAGCAAAAGGACCAACCACAGGGACAACCGACAGCAGATACCACACGTTGCGTTTGATCGCCATGCCCA
>CAYYGI010000061.1:0-6953 GCA_964471085.1 uncultured Acidimicrobiaceae bacterium | reverse complement strand
CTCGCGCTTGAACTCGGTCAGCCGAGAAGCCGCCACCTCCGCCTCCCGCTCAGCCTTCCTAAGAATCTCGGTGAGCATTTCGGGATGCTAGGTGTCTTGCGTTGGTTGGGGCCATATCCGGCCCCAACTGACGCAAGAATGGGTGTGTTGGGTCGAGGGTGTTCCATTTGATGGCGGGAGATGGCACTGTGGGGGTGTGGAAGGTGTGAAGGATCGGGAACGAATGCTCTTGTCTACTGCTCGGAGTCAACGAGGAGTGTTTACGCTCGCCCAAGCCAAGGCGTGCGGAATCCCGCGCAGAACAATCTCCGGGCGTGTGTCGCGCGGTGTCTACGAGACCCTTTTCCCGGGCGTATACGGACTCTCAGGATCTGACGACTCATGGCACCGACGGGTTCTTGCCTCCGTACTGTCGATACCTGATTCCAGCTCTGCCTCACACAGAACCGCTGCCTATCTCTGGGGAATGACGTCACAGAAACCCAGAGTGACCGAGGTGGTCGTTCACCGCCATCGCCGACGAGACCGACCGCCATTCACGGTCCACGAATCGAAGGACTTACAGGAATCCGACATCGTGCTGCTAGACGGAATTCCTGTCACAAGTGCGGCGCGGACGGTTGTTGATCTTGGTGCTTCCGCTCCGCCGTGGTTCGTTGAGAGGTGCCTGGACACCGGACTCCGAAAGCAACTGTTCACAACATGGGAAGTGAGGCGTTTCATTGCAAGGGTCGCTCGCCCGGGTCGCACGGGAGTCGGCACCATCCGGCCTCTTGTCGAGGAACGTCTCACGTGGGAGGGAATCACTGCCAGCGACCTCGAAGATCTCTTCCGACGCGTCGTCGCTTCAACACCGTATCCGATGCCTGACACTCAGTTGGAAGTCTTCGAACCGAACGGGATCTTTGTAGGCCGCTTCGACTTCGCGTACCCAACCCGCATGGCGTTGATCGAAACCGATAGCGAGGAGTATCACATGGATCCGGTGTCGTTCCAACGAGATCGAGAGAAACAGAACCGTGCGCAGATGCTTGGATGGACGGTGTACCGCTTCACGTGGCGCCAACTTGTTGACGATCCCGATTCTGTGCGGGAGGTCATCGCCTCCATCTGGGCCGACTGAGGACTCTGGCGCTGAATGGGGCCACATATGGCCCGGATCAGCGCCAGACTCCCTGTTTGGTGGTTGAGTTTAGGGGAAGTCGTTTGCGGCGGCGATAGCGTGGAGGACGGCCTTCGCTTTGTTGACGCACTCGTCGTACTCAGAGGCAGGATTGCTCTCGACGACTATCCCGGCACCCGCCTGCACCCACGCCTTGTCACCCTTCGTCACGCATGTACGCAGCGCAATGGCGGTATCGAGGTTCCCGGAGAAATCAATGTATCCGACTGCACCGGCGTACGGGCCTCTCGCTGTCGGCTCAAGCTCCGCGACGATCTCCATGGCACGAATCTTCGGAGCACCAGACACAGTGCCGTGAGGGAACGTGGCACGCAGCACATCCACAGGCCCGACACCCTCTCGCACCACACCCGAGACGCCCGAGACGATGTGCATCACATGGCTGTAGCGCTCGATGACCATGAGGTCGTCGACTTCAACGGTTCCGTATCGGCACACTCGCCCAAGATCGTTGCGAGCAAGGTCGATCAGCATGGTGTGCTCGGCACGCTCCTTGGGGTCAGCAAGTAACTCTACTTCCAGAGCAAGGTCCTCCTCGGGTGTTCTGCCCCGAGGCCGAGTGCCGGCAATAGGGCGCGAATACACCCTTCCGTCACGAAGTCGAGCCATCAGTTCCGGGGATGACCCGACGACTGCCACGCTCCCTGACCGAACAAGAAACATGTAGGGTGATGGATTTACGAGGCGCAACGCCCGATAGACCGAGAATGCATCCCCACTGAATTCGGTCTCGAAGCGGATCGAAGGGACAATCTGGAACGCGTCACCCTCCTCGATATACCCAATACAGGACTGGACAGCGGCCTCGAAGTCACCCCGCGACATGTTCGCTGTTGCCTCAGGAAACTGATCAAAACTCGGCCGCTCCACGACACCGCGCCGAACGTCGCCACCGAGGCGCTCTGCTGCTGCTCTCAGTTCATCAACCGCCCCCCAGTAGCGCTCTTCGGAGTCATCATCTCCCACGAACACGTTCACAATCAGCGTCACGGTGTCTCGGAGGCGGTCAAACGCGGCGAGGCCACCAACGAAGTGCCAGACCATCTCGGGCAGGTCCCGGTCATCGGGGGGTTGGGTTGTGACTTCTTCGATGTAACGCACCATGTCATATCCAAGGAACCCAACCGCTCCGCTGTGCAGAGGGGGAATCGGGCCCGCAAACCCGAGCTCATCGTGTCGCGGAATCGAGAAACGGTCGATGAGGGATTCGAGCACCTCGAGTGGGTTATCACCCGAGAGATGGACCGTAGGATCACTGCAGTGTGTCGCTCCCCTCTGCGATGTCACGGTGAACGCTGGGTTCCAACCCACGAAACTCCACCTCCCCCACCGTTCTCCCCCCTCAACAGACTCTAGGAGGAACCCGTCACCAGATCCGACGAGGCGCTCGAACACGCCTACAGGAGTCAGAGTGTCAGCAAGCACCTCGATAGCCACCGGCACAACGGCGTACTTCGCGGCAAGGGCGACAAAAGCCTCCTGGGTGAGTGATACCTGCATCAACGTGACTGTACCGAGTCGCGTTCACGAAACAGCGAGTTCTTCCAGCCCCAACCAGAGAAGCAGATCGGTAAAGAACGAAGTCAGTTCGACGATGTGGCCGGTGACGAGCAGGACACCAAAGAGAGCAAGCATCAACCCAGAGAAAACAGTGATGTGGGTCAAGTACTTCTTGACCCAGTCGAATGCAGAGAAAGCTTTCGTCAGGAGCAGAGACGTGACAAGGAAGGGGATTCCCAGGCCAAGGCTGTAGAAGAACAGAATGACCATCCCTTGATACATGGTGTCACCGGCTGCGCCAAGCATGAGTGCTGATGCAAGGAACGGCCCGATGCACGGTGTCCATCCGAACGCGAACGCCATGCCCATCACGGGGGGGCCAGCCAGACCGAGCTTCGAGGCTCCTGAAGACTCCATGCGTCTGTCTTTCATGGCAGGGAGAAGCCATGCAGGTGTCCACAGCGCCGTAGCGGCGATGAACAACCCCATTGCAATGATCACCCAGCCCGCAACAATCATGAAGATGGCCTGGCTGAGGAACCCGCTGAGCGCAGTCGCCGTTGCACCGAGCGAGACGAACACCACGGTGAAGCCGAGTACGAAGAGAGCAGTTCTCCCAACGACTCTGCGCATCGATATGTCACCTTCCGAGAGCTCATCCATGTTGTACCCAGACATGAGAGAGACATAACCCGGGAGGAGCGGAAGGACACAGGGTGACAGGAAAGACGCTGCACCTGCCATCACCGCGACGATGATCGAGATCTCCACTGAAGCGCTTCCTTGGTAGGTGACGGTCTGACAATCAACGGTATACCAACCCAAGTTGTTCCCGCTACCTCCGTGGATTCGCGACCAGCATCACTATTCTCGTCCATTGCCGCCTACGAACCGTGACACACGTGCCCTCTACTGACAAGCCAACCTCAAGCTTCACTCCCGCAGAGAGGCGCATCCTCTTCCTTGCATCCCTCATTGGGTTTGTCGCGGCGTACGCAGCGAGCCAGATGGCGCACACACTGCCGTTCGTGAGACTCTCCCTTGAGCTGACCGAGGATCAGATGGGCCTGCTCTTCAACGCAGTGCGCGCTGCATCGCTTCTTGGAGTCCTCTTCGCCGTAGCTGCCGACCGGATAGGGAGACGGAAGCCACTGCTTGCAGCCTTTGCTCTCCTCGCCTTCGGTTCGCTCGTGACCGCGTTCGTGCCTTCGGTAGTGGCGTTTATGATCGGCCAGTCTCTCGTGCGCATCTCGATCGTTGCTATCGCATCGCTCTCCATCGTGCTCATCGCCGAAGAGCTGAGACCTGGGGTTAGAGCGTTCGGAATCGGAGTCTTTGGTCTCGCTGGTTCGCTCGGTGTAGGAGTTGGCCTCCTCCTCCTCCCCATCGCTGAAGCTACCGATGACGCATGGAGAATTCTGTTCGCTCTCAGCACTCTTGGACTCCTGATCTTCCCACTCCTGACACGGTTCCTGCCCGAGAGCAGGGCGTTCACACCCGCAGACTCAATCCCGTTCGCGAAAGCACTGGGCATGGGGCTCTCCAAACATTTCTGGCCACTTGCCGGTATAGCGTTCTTCATTGCTGTGTTCTCGTCACCCGCATTCGACTTTGTCCTTGAGCGCCTCATCAACGGTCTCGCCTGGGAGGCGGATGCTGCAAGGTTCCTCCTCATCGTCTCGTCAGCACTCGGGGCCACGGGGCTTCTGGTCGGCGGCAAGCTCGCTGATCGTTTCGGACGGAGACCCACAACTATGGCAGCTCTCGCCATTGGACTCATTGGAGGAACAGCGTTCTATCTGGTTGACTCCGGCTGGTTGCTGGCTGGCTCAGTCTTCCTTGCTACCTTTGGAGCAACCATGCTCACACCTTCGTTCGGAGCGCATCGAACTGAGCTCTTCCCCACTCGTGTACGGGCAACGGCTACAGCGTGGATCACGAACGTTGCAATCCTTGGCTCAATCTCCGGTTTCATTGTCGGTGCACTCCTCATCGAGCGCATCGGGATCACTTCAACAGTCATGGTCCTCGGCATCGGTGTTCTCGTTGCGATCTTCCTCGTCACCCTACTTCCTGAAACCCGCGGGATGGACCTCGTTCGGAAGCGAGAGGCCCCCACCGATGCCATCCCAGGAACGCAACGAGGCGCGTAAACGTCAAGACGGCGAGCGCTGCCCACACTCCAACCAAGGAGTCTCCGAACGCAACAAGGAAGAGGGCCGTCAGAGCGGTTGCCACCACCATTGAAGTTGCCATGAATCGGAATGCTCTTGCTCCAATGCCGACCCCATCCCACACATAGACGAGCGCCGTCACCGGTTGCAACACGACCACGAACCAGATGATCCTGGAGAGATCTTCGGCTACAGCAGGTTCGGCGCTAAAGATCACCGGGAGGTAGGGCAGGAGCAGTATAAGTCCGACTGCAAGGCCGATTCCTGTCAAGAACCCGAGGGCGAGGAGACGGTTCGCGACGTCTCTGGCTGCCGCACGGTTGCGGGTACCGAGGTCCAATCCGATCAACGCCATAGCAGCCACAGCAAAGGAGTCGAGAACAAAGGACATGAAAAGCCAGGTCTGGAGAGCAATCTGGTGAGCAGCAACTTGTGCCACACCTATCCGAGTCGCTGCAAACGTCGTTGCTGTCAGAGCAAAGAGCAGAGCAACCGAGCGCAGCATCATCGGCCAACCATCAATCAAGATTCGCGCAATACCCAAGTCACGAATCCCGACTACTGCACGATCAAGGCCGAAGCGGAGTCGCTCTCTCTTAAAAATGAGGAAGATGAACACCACAGCCGCTAAGAACTGTGCAATGACTGTGGCCCAGGCAGCCCCGACAATGCCAAGCCCCGCTGTGAATATCAGGAGAGGGTTAAGGACGAGGTTCACGAGGTTCATAGCGAGGGCGACGTAGAGAGGTGTCCGTGTGTCCTGGTGCCCGCGATACACACCGTGGCCCACCATCACGACGAGCATTGCTGGGAGAGCAAGGACACGAATCTCGAGATACGCTACCGACTGGCTGAGTACTTCTCCGGAAGCGCCGAACGCTCCAACGATCTGGTTTGCGAGTGATCCAACGATGATTGCAAGAATGATTCCGAGTACAACGGAGATAATGATTGCACCTCGGGTGATCCCTCCGGCACGTTCCGGGGATCCTCGCCCAACTTCACCCGCGATCAACGGTGTGATCGTGACATGCACGAAACTAAACACCGCGAACACCGCGGCGAAGATAGCGGAAGCCACAGCGAGCGCCGCGAGCGAGACAGTCCCGAGGCGACTCACCCACATCGTGTCCACGATCGAGATGAGCGGGTCAATGGCGAGCGTCCCGAGAGCTGGAATCGCTAAGGCAGCAATTGCTCTATCCCGAGAATTTCCCTTGAACGCAGCGAGCATGGTCAGAGACGAGGTGCCAGGTGACCGGTGACAGAAGAGAGCGTTCCGTCTCCTGTTCTCACTTCTCCAGCCTCACTGTCTTGCTGTCATATGTACAACGATCCTTGAGCAGGCACTCCCAGCACCGAGGCTTCTTTGCTTCACAGACATCGCGCCCGAACTGGATGACCGTCATCGACACATCGATCCAGCGGTCCATCGGGATGAGCGCCATGAGATCGAGCTCGACCTTACCAGGATCAGTGTTCGTGGTAAGTCCAAGCCTGCGCACCACACGTTTGACGTGCGTATCAACAGCGATCGCGGGGATACCCCACACCTCTGCAAGCACCACTGAAGCTGTCTTGCGCCCAACACCTGGGAGTGCTACCAAGTCTTCCATCTCTGGGGGCACTTCCCCGCCGTGCCTCTCAATGAGAGCCTGGGCGAGTGCAATGATGCTCTTCGTCTTCTGGCGATAGTAACCCGTTGAATAGACGATCGCTTCAACATCCTCGGGGTTCGCTGCAGCGAGATCTTCGGGTGTCGGGAATCGTCCAAACAGCGATGGAGTCACCTTGTTGACATTCTCGTCTGTGGTCTGAGCAGAGAGCGCCGTAGCTACAAGCAGTTGCCAAGGCTCGTCGTACACAAGTGCCGTCGAGATGTTCGGGTACCGCTTTGCAAGCCGATTAAGGATTACCCGGGCATCTCGTCGATCTTTGGTTGATGGTGGCATCTGTTACGACGACTAACGCAACGTCGGCGGGGAGCCAAGGATCACGATTGCAAGGCCGATCGCTATGTAGAGAGCACCTGCAATGACCTGCCAGAACGCGCGTGGGTTCGCTTCGGGGCGGAGTCCCTTTCTCAGGCGCTCCAA
>CAYYGI010000060.1:1740-6973 GCA_964471085.1 uncultured Acidimicrobiaceae bacterium | reverse complement strand
GACCAACGTCGCGGCTTGCTGTAGCTGCTCTAACTCGTCAATACGGATCTCGGCCCACTCAGTGAAGTAGCCGCCATAGAGGAGTGCAAGTCCCGCAAGCAGATTGATCCCCGAGTGCATTGCAATGGCCAGAGAGAGATTGCCTCGCTTCAGAGCAACGTACCCGAGCACGACTCCAAGGAGGAACAAACCTGGGACTACAGCAATTGCGTCAGGGTCAAGGAGGTGTATCCCGGAGAAGATCGCTGCCGATACGAGAATCGCCGGCCACTTGCTCATGCTTCGCAGGAGAGCAGATAGGAGCATTCCTCGAAAGATGATCTCCTCGATAATGGGTGCCAAGATCACAATGGCGAGGAGGACAGCGAGCTGTTCTGTAAGTGTGTCTGCAGCCGCTGCGATCTGCGCGACTCCCTGAGTTGGGGGCCCTTCTGGCCAGAGCAAGAAGACGAGAGGGGCCAACACCACGGCAATCGCTACTTGAATGCCCATGCCGGCGGGAACGCCCCACCAATCCGATCCGTTGACAACGAATCCGACGTCGGTTGCCAAGGATCCAGAAGCTCGAGACTTCGACAAGATCCTGAGAAGCACGAAACTTCCGAGAGCCTGGGCACCGAATATTGCAGAGAATGCCACAGGATCCATCGGGTCTGCGCCAGACGCGACGACGACTATTCCTGCAACTATTGCAGCGACCACGCCAGCTACAAAGACGAAGAGAACGTCCAGGAACCTCCAATTCGCTGCAGCGAGATAGCCCTCTGGTGGGGGTTCTTGCGGTAGCACGTTCACGCGGCTTCCTTCCGACCTGAGTGGATCGGCAACTCCAATTCGGCACCTTGACTGGTGCTTCTTCGAGACGCGGTGAGCGGATCTCGGGCCTCTCTTGCCATGACAACCGTAATGCGAGTGTTCACACGACGAGGCTAACAACGTTCGGGAGGCGGGCTACCACCCTGCGAGGCTGCGCACCGCGTGTGTGTGCCTGCACACGAAGAGACGCGAGAGCAAGAGCTACAGCTTCACTCTCAGTTATTCCTACCGGCACTTCAAGGCGATCGCGTACCTTGCCGTTGACCTGAACAACCATCGTCACGGTGTCTTCTACAATGAGAGAGGGATCACACACAGGCCACTCGGCGGTAACAACGGAACCCTCCCTCCCCATGCGGTGCCACAACTCTTCTGCAATGTGCGGGGCAAGAGGTGAGAGCAACCGAGGAAAGACGTCCGCTACATCACTCGGCACACGATCAAGAGCTACGAGGGCGTTGTTGAGTTCGAAGAGCCTCGCGACCGCCGTGTTGAATCGGAGGTTCTCCATGTCCTCGCTCACCGCGTTGATAGTCCGATGCAGGAGAACTTCGAGTTCGCCATCTGAGGGCTTGTCAGAGACCAGCACGGCACCGGTCTCTGTGTCTATGAAATTTCTCCAGAGGCGTTGCAGGAAGCGGTGCACACCAACAATGTCGCGCGTAGACCACGGACGGGATGTATCGAGGGGTCCCATGAACATCTCGTAAAGGCGTAGCGTGTCAACGCCGTACTCCTCGAAGATGTCATCAGGGCTCACACTGTTCTTGAGCGATTTGCCCATCTTGCCGTATACACGAGTGACTGGCGCCCCCTCGTACAAAAAGGTACCGTTCTCCTTCTCCACTTCATCGGCAGGGACGAATATCCCCCTCGCGTCCTGGAATGCGTCAGCGAGTATGTACCCCTGGTTGAAGAGCTTCGCGAAGGGCTCAGGAGTGCTGACGTGCCCAAGATCGTTCAGTACTTTGTGCCAGAACCGGGCATAGAGGAGATGCAGGACGGCATGCTCGACACCTCCAATGTAGAGATCGACCCCTGAGTCTCCCATCCAGTACCGCTCTGTGTCAGGAGAGACAAGGACGTCGGAGTTGCGCGGGTCAAGGTAACGCAGGTAATACCAGCATGAGCCTGCCCACTGGGGCATCGTATTGAGTTCCCTCGTGTAGGTGACGCCATCGATCTCGACGTACTTCCACTCCTCAGATGCCATTGCTAACAACGGTATTGGCTCGGCATTCTCGTCATCGGAGGCGTGTGGGCGATAGTCATCAACTTCGGGCAACAACAGGGGTAGCTGGTCCTCAGGTACCGGGAGAAGCTCACCATTTGGACCGTGAAGGATCGGGATCGGCTCCCCCCAGTACCGTTGTCGCGAGAAGAGCCAATCGCGCAGCCGGTAGGTGACAGTTCTCGTGCCTGCACCGTTGGCTTCGAGCCACTCGATGGTCCGTTCCTTTGCGTCATCGACCCCGAGCCCGTCGAGGAACCCCGAGTTGATCGCAGGGCCTTCTCCCAGGTAGGCATCGCCATCGAAACTTGAGGGAGGTTGCACGGTGCGCACGATCCCCAGATCGTGTGTTTCGGCGAACTCCCAGTCCCTGTCGTCCTGTCCGGGGACTGCCATGATCGCGCCAGTTCCGTATCCCATGAGCACGTAATCAGCAATGAAGATCGGGATAGTGTCGCCCGTAAGAGGGTTCAACGCGTATGCGCCTGTGAAGACACCCGTCTTCTCGCGCTCAGCAACTTGGCGTTCAAGATCGGTCTTGCGCGAGGAAGCAAGTCGGTACGCAGCAACTGCGTTAAGAGGTGTATCGATTCCAAGCGTCCAGGAAGGCTTCGTGCCGTCAGGCCAGGTGCTCGTCGTTATCTGGTCGACGAGTGGATGCTCCGGGGCCATGACCATGTAGGTAGCACCAAAGACCGTGTCCGGGCGTGTCGTGAATACCCGCATCGGGGTGTGGCCCTCGATATCGAAGATAATTGTTGCACCCTCGGAGCGGCCGATCCAGTTGCGCTGCATCGTCTTGACTGACTCTGGCCAATCAATGAGCTCAAGTTCGTCAATGAGGCGATCCGCGTAGGAGGTGATACGGAGCATCCACTGGCGGAGAGGTCGCTGATACACAGGATGATTCCCGCGATCGGATCGCCCTTCGATTGTCACTTCCTCATTCGCGAGAACAGTTCCCAGAGCGGGGCACCAGTTAACGGGGACCTCGTCGATGTACGCAAGACGTTGTCTATTGAGGTACTCCATCGAGTCAAGATCTGAGAGGTTCTGCCACATGACTCCATCCGCGGAGCGAAACCCAGACTCAAGCTCCTCGACGAGCTCAGCAATCGGCCTCGCCTTCTGCTGATCCGTGTCGAACCAAGAATCGAAGAGCTGCAAGAAGATCCACTGCGTCCAGCGGTAGTACTCCGGGTCGGTCGTTGCGATCTGGCGGTCCCAGTCGTAGGAGAATCCGAAGGCTTTGAGTTGGCGCGTATAAGTGGCGATGTTGTTCTCGGTTGTGATGCGCGGGTGAACGCCCGTCTCTACCGCGTACTGTTCTGCAGGGAGCCCGAAGGAGTCGAGTCCCATCGGGTGAAGCACGTTTGCCCCGCGCATCCGGTGGTAACGGGCAAAGATGTCGGTACCGATGTACCCGAGGGGATGTCCTACATGGAGCCCTGCACCCGACGGGTAGGGGAACATATCGAGAATGTACATCTTCGGTTTTGTTTCGTCGAATCCGGGATCTCCAGGATTTGGAACGCGGTATCTGCCTTCGTCTTCCCAGGCCTGTTGCCACCGGGTCTCGATTTCATGGGAATCGTACAACGCCATTGATCTCCTTGTGAACATGGAATCGTAGCGTGCTTCTGCGCTCCTCCGGGTCAGCGGCCGAGGTCGGGGTTCGCCTGAACAGCTCTCGTGCGCAACGTGTGTACCGAATCTCCTGATAGGACACCGCTGCGACCAAAGAGGCGGCCCTCCTCCCAGTTCGAGAGTCCAAGCTCCGGCTTATTCAGGGCGTACTGCCCATCGACCCAACGCGTAAACCCGTTCCCAACGAAGGGTGCATCGATATCTGAGAAGAACCGCGCATGTGCTTCTGGATCCTGGGAGATAAGCGATGCAACGAATCGGGGGCTGTATTGGTTGAACCATTCGATTGCTTCGTCGACCGACTCGACAATAGCGAGCGTGATCTCCGGGCTCTCCTCCCACTCCCACTCCTCACCAAGGCGGCCCTGACTGATTAGAGTTGCTTGGGGCTCCTGGACTGCCCCCTCTGCGCGTGTGATCTCAACAGTGCGGGTGAACCATTCGTGGGGAACGAAGCTAAGCGAAGACTCAAGGACGTGCAGCTTTGATGTAACTCCACGCCGCTCTCCGGCGCGCACCAGAGCATCGAGTGCTATCGGTACAAGCTCTTTAGCGCGCGTTGCTGGGAGACAGAGTGTGTTGAGAGTGTTACAGACCTTGCGGTCCAGCGAGTGATAGATCGCTGCACCAAGAGCATCTGGGTCTGCGTCATGGCCTGCAACTATCCATGCACCTCCCGTGCCGTGCAGGCTGACAGCGTTCCCTGCCTGGCGAGCAACGGCACCGAGTAGCGTTGTCGCACTCCCTGAGCCCCTCGCTACCGCAAGCGAGAGACGCGGGTCGCCCATCATGGCGAGCCCGGCTTCGCGAGAGGGGCTTCTCACGAGTGACACCGCTCCCGGGGGCAGCCCGGCCGATGCCAGGGCGGGTGCGAGCGCGTGCTCAAAGATTGCTTCGGCTGTACTGAGAGCATCTGAACCGATCCGGAACACGACCGTACTGCCTCCACGCAGCACCCCGGTTGCATCTGCAAAGACGTTGGGACGGCCCTCGAACACAAATCCAACAACACCAAGACCGTCAGCCACAACTTCAATGCGCCAATTGTCATGGAAGACGGTGTCGACGATGCGACCCCTCCCTGTGGGGGTCTCCGCCCATCCGCGCAGCCCTTCAATCATCTCTCTGCGCATCGTGTCATCAAGGATGAGGCGGGTAGTGCTGCGTCCGCTCTGGCGGGCAGCCTCGACATCTGCATTGTTCGCCGCTCGAATGGGAGCAAAGCAGGCGTCATCGCCGAGGGTGAGAGCAAAGTTGTTAAAGAAGCGTGTGATAGCATCATCGGAGACGGAACCCATTGCGGTAAAAGCACTGACTGCGCGCGTCACCGCCTGGTCTGCAACTGCAGTAGCGTCTCGGGGGATGTGGAGCAGTTCACCTGAGTGCTGAAGGACGATAAGGGAGTCCCCCGGAGCAAATGCCGCAGCGAGCTCATCAGAGACGAACGTGACGTATCTGCCGCCCCACGGAATCGCCATCCCGGGGTGCAACGATGTGAGTGGTTCCTTCATACCCCCTCCACCTTAGCCCCCCCCATCC
>CAYYGI010000060.1:0-1640 GCA_964471085.1 uncultured Acidimicrobiaceae bacterium | reverse complement strand
TAGTACGTCAACACCGCATGAAGGGGACCATCGAAACGCGCACGCCCATGAAGGAAGGTGAGTTCGAGGAGCATTGTTCCCCCAACCACGAACCCCCCGGCCTTCTCGATGAGTTCCTTGCTTGCAGCGAGTGTGCCACCTGTTGCAAGTACATCATCGACGATCAAAACCCGTGCACCGCGCTCAAAGGCATCTTCGTGGATCTCGAGGGTGTCTGTGCCGTACTCGAGCTCGTACGTCACTGCCACCGTGGCACGAGGCAGTTTCCCGGGCTTCCGAACAAGGCCTACACCCGAACCGATCCGCTCAGCAACGGAGCCAGCTAACAGAAAGCCGCGAGATTCAATGCCAACGACAATATCAACACCTGAGGCAGTGAAGGGGTCAGCCATCTCGTCAACAGCTTGCAGGAACGCCTCGGAGCACGCAAGGAGGGGGGTGATGTCCTTGAATACGATCCCTGGCTGGGGAAAGTCGGGGACGTCGAAAATGTACTCGTAAAGGTCAACCATGTGGAGAGGGTATGCACGAGCGCGTCGTCACCTGTCGCCATCCTTGCTTCACCCGCAGTTCAGCCACGAACAGCCCCGCCCAGGGACGCTCCCGATCGTGGGGGGTTCAAGCTGGAATCATGGGAGACGTTCAGGCTCGTTGCGCCACTCCTCCAAGTACATTGCTATCTGCCCTGCGAAGTCGCGGGGAGTCTGCGCGTAGACTTTCTCAGCTAACGGCTGAAGATCGGTATGAAGTTCTTCTCGCCGCGCTGCAATAATGCGAAAGAGCTCACGTTGCTCAGTTGGAGCTGAGAAGAATGCCGGGAGTCCACGAATAGCATCTTCGAGGTCTGCGAGGTCATGATCCAAGCCGAGGGCATCTGCTAACTCCACAGTGCCTGCCGTGATCTTCCGTATCTCCTTGGGTCTCACCGGAGAGAGAACTTTCAGTTGATGGTGCAGATACTTCACACGTTTTCTCCACTCGTGGTAGTGCTCTGTGCTGCGATCGGTGTACGCCCTTGTCATATCGCGCCGCCCGCGACGATAGGTTCGCCGAAGACCAAGATCAGTTGGCACCAAAGAAGGAAGCAGAGTGTGATCCTCGATGCTGGACCGGACCCTTCCCAGTTGGCCAACAAGCTCCTCAACCAGGAGCGGTTCAGCACGCGTTTCAGAGCGTTTCGAGTTCGCGTCGGTCACAAGTTTGCTGTGAAAGTCAGCTAAAGATGAGTGAAGTGGGGGGTACCGCTCGAAGAGATCTTCAAGGGTCTCGACGCGAACGGTTGTGGACCGAAGCCCAGAGAGATCTCTTGCTACATCGCGCAAGATCTCGTTGTCGCGCCGGTACGACGTGTCACCGCTCCCGTCACGCACCATGCGCAGCACGGCTCGTACTCGCTTGTTTGCCTGACGCGATGCGTGCACATGCTTGTCCCCTCTGTCAATGCGGCGCGTGTGCCATGTGGCTACGTCGATCTGTTCCAGCATGATGCGACGTAACCCTGCGGCGGTGCACTCACCCACCCGCAGGGCGAAGTAAGGTCGGCGTCGCTCTGCCTTGCTGCCAGGAGCAATCGTGATTGCAGTGTTATGTCCTTTGGCCATCGTCCGCGCCATCATACTCACGTTCCAGAGACAGCAGAG
>CAYYGI010000059.1:0-7201 GCA_964471085.1 uncultured Acidimicrobiaceae bacterium | reverse complement strand
CACTCGGGGTAGCTCGGTCTTCCCCCACTCCCACTCGCAGCGCTCCGGGTGGGCCACGTAATTTGTGGGCGCGCGGCACGAATCCCTTGTTATAATTTCACTAGCCGCGTAGTGGCATTGTCTGTGAGGAGCCCAACATGACCACAGTCGACGTTGACCTTGGAACCTATTCACTCGGATGGGCCGACGAAGAGGCACCCGTCTTCAAACCAGAGAAGGGTCTCGACGAGAACCTTATCCACACGATGTCTGAGATGAAGGGAGAGCCTCAGTGGATGCTCGACTTCCGTCTCAAGGCGTACAAGCGTTTTCTCGCAAAGCCGACTCCACAGTGGGGGGGAGAGGATCGTCTCAACGAGATCGACTACGACGAGATCTACTACTACATCAAGCCGACAGACGGCCTGGTTAACGACTGGGATATGGTCCCCGACTCGATCAAGGAGACGTACGAGAAGCTCGGTATCCCCGAAGCTGAGCGGAAGTATCTCGCTGGTGTCACGGCGCAGTACGACTCTGAGGTCGTGTACCACCGCAACCGCGAAGATCTCGAAAAGCTCGGTGTGCTTTTCTGCGATATGGATACAGCCGTGCGTGATTACCCGGAGCTCGTGCAGGAGTACTTTGGTACGATCATCCCCTCGAACGACAATAAGTTTGCTGCCTTGAACTCTGCGGTCTGGTCTGGCGGTTCTTTCATCTATGTGCCGCCAGGCGTCCATGTCGAGGAGCCTCTCCAGGCATATTTCCGCATCAATGCTGAGTCGATGGGACAGTTCGAACGCACGTTGATCATTGTCGACGAGGGTGCTTTCTGCCACTACGTCGAGGGCTGTTCCGCCCCGACATATACGAGGGAGTCCCTGCACGCTGCAGTTGTTGAAGTAGTGGTGAAAGAGGGGGGGCGTTGCCGCTACACGACCATACAGAACTGGTCGATGAATGTGCTTAACCTTGTCACGAAACGTGCAGCCGCCTACAAGAACGCCACTATGGAGTGGGTAGATGGCAACCTTGGATCCGGTCTCACGATGAAGTACCCTGCTGTCTGGCTGATGGGGGAGGGGGCGCACGGCGAAGTGCTCTCAATCGCCTTTGCCAACACGGGACAGAATCTCGATGCTGGCGCAAAGATGGTGCACGTTGCTCCGAACACGACATCGCTCATCACTGCAAAGTCGATCGCAAAAGGTGGTGGACGCACCTCGTATCGCGGGCTGCTTCGGGTTGAGAAGGGAGCGGAAGGTTCCAAAGCATTTGTGATGTGTGACGCGTTGTTGCTTGACGAAGACTCACGATCGGATACCTATCCGTACATGGAGGTAGACGAATCCGATATTGATATCGGTCATGAGGCAACGGTCTCAAAGGTTGGCGAGGATCAACTCTTCTACCTGATGAGCCGTGGCCTCAGCGAGGCGCAAGCCACCACTATGGTCGTGGCAGGGTTTATCGAGCCGATCGTGAGGGAGCTCCCAATGGAGTACGCGGTCGAACTCAACCGACTCATTGAGCTTCAGATGGAAGGTTCGATTGGCTGATTCGTGTTGCGATGTGAGTAGTAGCCTCGCTGCGAATGCGAATCAGAATTGCTGAGTGCACCGTCCGGTACGAGGGTCGCCTTGAGGCGTACCTTCCGTGGGCGACGCGCCTTGTTATGGTGAAGGCGGATGGGTGCGTTGCTGTCCACGCCGATGGCGGAGCGTACAAGCCGCTCAATTGGATGAACTCGCCCAATACCCTGATCGAGGATGACGATACGTGGACAGTCGTGAACCCGAAGGGGGAGAGGCTCATCATCGAATTTGGCGAAGTGCACTTTGAGACGTCGAGAGACCTGGGTGATGACCCCGGACTTGTGAAGGACGGGGTCGAGATGGAGCTCCAGCGGTTACTCGCGGAGACACCCGAAGTGATTGAACCGGGCTTGACGCTGATCCGCAGGGAGTACCCGACGCCGCTCGGGCCGGTCGATCTATTGTGCCGGGATCCAGCCGGGGAGACGGTTGCGGTAGAGATCAAGAGGCGGGGTGAGATTGACGGCGTCGAACAGCTCACGAGATACCTTGAGTTCCTGAATCGCGACTCACGCCTGGAGCCTGTGAGAGGTATCTTCGTTGCACAGATCATCAGACCCCAAGCCAGGTTGCTCGCCAACGACCGGGGGATTGCATGTGTTGTAATTAATTACGATGAGTTGCGAGGCGCTGATACCGATCTTCTCCGCCTCTTCTGAGCTCTCAGTTCTCAGCTCTCTGCTCTCTTCTCACAGAAGGCTTCGCAGGTCATACGATGTTGGCAGATCGCGCAGCTTGCCAAGGGCGCCGGACTCGATCTGACGGACTCGTTCCTTTGTGATGCCGAGGTGCTCTCCAACCTCGGAGAGGGTCTGGGGCGATTCGAGGTCGAGTCCGAAGCGAAGCATGAGAACTGTCTTCTCTCTCGCCTGAAGGGTTGCGAGTGCTTGGATAAGCGCTTTTCTTCTGCAAACGGGGGTGATGTTCCTCAGGGGATCTTCAGCGGTGATGTCGTGGACGAAGTCGCCCAGGTTTGTGTGGCCATCGTTGGCGATAAGGACGTCGAGGCTCACCGCATCGTTCGGGGTGTTGAGAGCACGCAGGACCTTCCCTTCGGGGATACCGCTTGCATCCGCGATCTCGGCGGGCGTTGGCTGGCGTCCGAGACGCTCCCCGAGCAACAGTCTGGCTTCACGAACGGCGCGCACTGTGTCGCTGATGTGTGCTGGGAGACGAATCGTTCTCCCATTCTCGCTGAGTCCTTTGGAAATTGCCTGGCGGATCCACCACGTCGCGTACGTCGAAAACTTGAAACCCTTGCTCCGGTCGTACTTCTCAACAGCCCGAATAAGTCCAAGGTTGCCATCTTGGATAACGTCAAGGAGGTCGAGGCCCCTGCCGGTGTGTCGCTTCGCGATAGAGATTACGAGCCGGAGGTTGGATCGGATGAAGCGGAGTGTTGCTCTCTCCCCACGGTGAATGCAGTGTACGAGAAGAGCGCGTTGTACACCGGTGATATTCGGATTCTCAGCAAGCTCCCGTACGGCTCTGTGCCCCACTTCGATCGTGTGAGCGAGATCTGCCTCGGCGTCGGGGGTGAGAAGATCGTGAGTCGAGACTGATTTGAGATAGAGACCGATCGTATCTCTGCCCGTTGCTCGCCTTCTGGTGTTGACCATGAAGGATCCCCTCCATCGACGTTCCTCAACTTCTCTGCAAGAGTCCTTGAAGTTATCATCACTCACTCGGTTTCGCAACAGCGTTGTATTCTTTCATTTCAAGCTCTCGTCCCGATTACCCTAGTTTCTGGGTCCGCATCCATGAATCGTTCTACAGCAGTCATCATGGCGCTCTTAGCGCTCCTCCTCTTTTCGTGCGCGGGTAGCGTTGGAGTACAGCCCGGGAGTGCTGTCGTGCCACCAGAGAGGGAGGCCCCATCGGTTGAGGTTCTCGTACTCGCTGCGGACGATCTCGGCGGGCTCGAAGCAGTCGTGATGGCAGACGGTGTTCTTCTGGCGGCGGAGGGGGGAGAATCTCCGATTGTTATATGGGAGAATTCACCTATTGAGCTCGAGGTGTCAGCCGAAGGATTTCAGCCGTTCGGTTTCATTCTTGAGCATTATCCTGATGCTGGTCGCATAGAGTTCAGGCTCGAACCAGTCATACTTCAGGGGCGTGTGACATCGGATACAGGCCGACCTCTGCCGGGTGTGCGAGTTGCTTTAGGTAGCTCAACCGACACAACAGATAATGATGGTCGATACTCGCTTGAGCGGGCGGTTGCTGGCACGATTCTGCTCTCGAGGCCTGCGTGGGAACCAATCGAGTTCCCGTGGGATGGAGTGATTGACCGTTTCGACATGGCGATGGCACCCAGGATTATTCGTGGTATTCGCATTGCAGCAGAGGACTTCGTGGAGAGGGAGCGTTTGCAGGGTCTGCTCTCTCTGGCCGACGTGACGGGGGTGAACGCGCTCGTTGTTGACCTGAAGGTTGAGGACGGCACGGTTGTGCATTCGACCGAAGTGCGAACAGCGACCAGGATTGGTGCTGTGAGTAGCTCCTTTGATCTTGCTGAGGTTGTTGAGCTTGCAGAGGCTCACGACCTGTATCTCATCGGCCGGGTCGGCGTGTTTCAGGACAACTTCTATGCGGCTGCAGAACCGAGCCGTGCAATCCTCAACGAGGACGGCACGCTGTGGAGGTCGCGGAACGGTTTCGCGTGGCTCGACCCTTCAGACCCTGCATCCTTCGAGTACTCAATTGATCTAGCCAAGGAGGCATGCGTCAGCGGTTTTGACGAGATCCAATTCGACTATGTGTCATACCCGATCGGAGGCGATCTCACGATGGCGGTCTTTGATGCCGACTACAACCAGGAAGTTCGGGTAGCTTCCATCAACGCGTTCCTCTCGAGGGCGTACTCGAAGCTCAACCCGATCGGTTGTGCTGTCTCTGTGACACTGCTCGGGATTGTCTTAGAGTCGACGAGCGATGAGGGGACTGGCCAGAGTCCAGGAGCAATGTCTCGTATCGTCGACGTCCTCTCGCCGACGCTGTATTCCACGAACTATGGCCCTGGTTGGCGGGGGTTCGAGAACCCGAACGACCACGCGGTTGAGATCATCGGGTCTGCACTCAGGAGTGGTGTCGGGAAGCTCGACGGCTATGGATACATTCGGCCTTGGTTACAGACATGGGGAATCTCGACGGCGGATCAGCGTGCAGTCCTCGAAGTTGCGAGTGATGCCGGCATGGGGTGGATGTTGTGGTCGAACAGTGCAAACTTTTCAGCGGACGTTCTGCCAAGCCGGTAGTTCGTTGAGAATGGGAGGGCTTGTGCCGAGAGTGGCCCAGGGTGGTGACTTTTGTCACGCAACGCCTGCACCGTTGAAGCTCTCGAGTTTCCCCCACGGAGATGGTTGGAACCGGTAATTTGCGGCAGCGTCACCGTACCCTCATGCTTAGCCCACGAAGGATCTCTGCGTGACCAATGCCCCAACAATTGGATCGAATGATGCCGCCTGGATGAAGTCTCGGCGTTCTGGTGCTCTCAACCGATTGGCTGATCTCAAAATGCCGTCCGAGCGCGTTGAGATCTGGCGATACCTTGATCTCGACTTTGATCCTGGCCTCTCGAGCGCTGCTCAGACTCCCGGCTCTGCGGGGGGTGACGACACGGTTGTCGAGAGCTGGAGTGGAAGGGTTGTCACAATCCTTGATGGCTTCGTCGTGACAGAGGGTGTGCCCACGGTCGCTGAAGAGGTTGAAGAGACCATGCTCGTGCGCGATGATCACATGTTCGCAGCAGCCTTTGATGCTCTCTCGCCCGGAGCGGCGTTGCTCTCTGGGGACTTTTTGAGTGAGCATGTGCTCGTCGATGTGCAGAGCACATCGAGTGCTACGACATTCCCAGGCATTCACATCGATGTTCCTGGCGGTGCTGATGCAACAGTCATTGTCAGGTTCCGCTCGACGACGGATGCTGCAGCAACTGTCGTACCGACGATCACCGCGATTGTTGGTGACAACGCACGGCTCACGCTGACGATGATTCAGGACTGGAATTATCAGACAAGGTCGCTCGGGAGGGGGATCATGAAGCTTGGGAGGGATGCAAGCCTTACTCTGAGCGAGGTGGGTCTGGGGGGAAAGCTCGGTCGTCTCCACCTCGACGTCGACTTTGTGGGGAATGGCTCGAATGCAAAGGTGTACGGTGCCTACTTTGGTGACGAGAGCCAGACGCTCGACTACCGCTATTTCATGAATCACATCGGGATGCACACACGTTCAGATATGTTCTTGAAGGGAGCGGTCGCTGACGATGCGCTCTCTGTGTTTACGGGTATGATCCGGATCGAAGAGACCGGGCAGAAGACAGAGGCCTTCCAGACGAACCGCAACCTTATTCTGTCTTCCGGTGCCGCAGCACAGTCGGTTCCGAATCTCGAGATTCTCACAAACGATGTCAAGTGCGGACACGGTTCTACCGTAGGGCCCCTTGACAAAGATCAACGGTATTACCTCATGACGAGAGGTCTCACCCCCGCAAGCGCAGACCGGCTCCAGGTGAAGGGGTTCTTTGAGGAAGTTGTAGAGCAGATCCCGGATGAGGCGATTGCAGCGTGGGCGCGAGAGCGTATCAATGGCAAGTATGTCGCGGCACAGAGAGCGGGACGCGTATGAGCGAGATCTCGGCCGGTCTGCTCGTGGATCTCCCCTTAGATACCGGCTTTCGTGTTGAGTCTGGAGACACAACTGTTGCAGTCTTTAGAGTCGGTGAGAGAGCGTACGCGATTGCTGATCGTTGCAGCCACGCCGAAGCATCACTCGCTGAGGGCGAGCTGTTTGGAGACGAAGTCGAGTGTCCTCGTCACGGTGCTGTCTTCGACTGCACTACCGGGGACGCACTGACACTCCCGGCCACAAGACCGGTTGCTTCTTTCGTTACCGAGGTACGCGACGGCGAAGTCTTCATTGACATACCACCACAGGAGGGCGCAGATGAGTAATGCACTCGAAGTCAGGGATCTAAAGGTGAGCATTGGTGACCTTGAGATCCTTAAAGGTCTTGATCTCAGTCTCCCTTTTGGTGAGGTGCACGCCCTCATGGGCCCGAATGGCTCAGGGAAGTCCACTCTTAGCCATGCGCTCATGGGGAAGGCAGAGTATGCCGTTCGCGGAGCAGCGAGTATCGACGGTGTCGACATAATGGGGATGACGGTTGACGAGCGTGCACGTGCGGGCCTTTTCGGGGCATTCCAGTACCCGACGAACGCTCCAGGTATCACTCTCGACGATTTAACAGCAGAGATGGCTGCATCGAATCCTGACGATAATGGGTACACGAAGCGAATAGCGGCTGCTTCCGAGAGGCTCGACATGGTTCGCTTCCGCGACCGGGCGGTGAATATTGGATTATCCGGGGGTGAGAAGAAGCGCTCCGAGATGTATCTGCTCGGTGTTGCTAACCCCAAGGTCGCGATCTTGGATGAGATTGACTCGGGCCTTGACATCGATGCGGTACGAGAAGTTGCTGACATGGTCGAGGATCTTCGCAACCCCGAGATTGGCATCGTGATAATCACCCATTACAGCCGGATTCTGAGATACATGTCTCCAGACCGCATCCATGTGATGGTTGATGGGCGTATCGTCAAGACGGGTGGAGCTGAGATTGCTGA
>CAYYGI010000058.1:0-7208 GCA_964471085.1 uncultured Acidimicrobiaceae bacterium | reverse complement strand
GGTAGACGGTGACACGGCTGCACGAAGCTGTGACGCAGGTGAGTCCTTCATGAGCCAGTTAGCTGCACCCGATCTCCCTGCAAGGAAAGCGTCTGCTTCGCGGTCAAGAAGGATCGTCACCGGGATAGTGGCGTTCTCGCCGGCTACTGCGCGCACATCTCTTGTGAGGGCAAAGGCACCCATTGAGCCGACGCGCATCTCAACGATGATCGCGCTAACGCCTTCGGTCAAGGCCGTGGTCGCAGCAGTCTCAGGATCGGAGTGGTCTATCACCGTGATATCAGGTGCAGCGAGTGCTGTGTGAACCCGGTCGATCACGCTCTGGCTAGTGGCTACAAGAAGCACAGATTGCATGACCGAAGAATAGCTCTCGTACGCCCCGTGTCATCCGTCGTTCTCTCACTATCCTGGCGGTGTGCGCCTCATCCGTCTCCTCCCCCTTGTACTGCTTCTCTCGATCGGAGTCTTCGCGGGGAGTGCTCTGGCTGATTCCCAGGTCGACCCGATTGTCATCATTGAGATCGGTGACCCCCTTGACCAACGGATGATAGAGTACATTGTTGGAGCGATCAGCTCCGAAGATGCCCATCTGTATGTTCTCAAGATTGACAGCCCTGGAACCTCCTCAGGCGATTTAGCAGCGTTGTATCAAGCTGTAATGGATGCCCCGGCACCTGTTGTCTCCTGGATCGGCCCTCACCCGGCTGTCGCCTTCGGAGGATCTGCATATCTTGCAAATCACGCCGACATTCGTTCTGCTGCACCGGGGACGAGAGTGGGGTATCTCACTCCCGCAGTGCAGCGTGGGGAGAAGGAGACGCCCTCGGTGCGTGAGGGGGATGACCCTGAAGCGTTCTTTACCAGTGAGGAACTGCTCGCTGATATGGCAGTGACTATCTCCCCCGAAGGCCCCCCTCTCCCTGGATTTGTCGACAGGATCGACCCTGCTCTCGGGCAACTCCTTGTATCGCTTGACGGTGTTGTTGTCACCCGAGGCGCCGAGACGTGGGAGCTCTCCACTTCTCGGGCTGCAATAATTAGCGGTCAAGAAGTTCTCGTTGTGGCTCGGGGAATCGTGTTTAAGGAGCCGGGATTGGTTGATAAGTTTCTCCGTCTCGGTGCTCGGCCTGAGACAGCCTTCCTCTTTCTGCTCCTTGCTCTGACATTCGGAATCTTCGAGTTCTTTGCAGCCGGGCGCGGTCTTATGGCCGCAGTAGCATCTCTCTCCTTCCTGCCCGCTGCCTACGGCCTGGCCACCCTCCCAATGTGGTGGCCTGCGGTCACAATCTTGGCGGCTGGAATGGCATTTCTGGTGTGGGGGTTCTCCCAGAACCGTGCTGACTGGCGGGGTGTGGTCGGTACTGTTCTTCTTCTCATTGCCGGGTTCACTTTTACAACGAGTGGCCCCGCGTATCCGCCGGCCCCATGGATGGTGGTCCTTGCTGTAGGAGGATCGGTTGGGTTCATCTGGTATTCACTCACGACGGTTGTTTGGGGAAGGTTTGCGACACCCACGGTCGGGAGGGAGAATCTCCTCGGCAAGAAGTGTCTTGCTGTCTCGACTCTGGACCCTGTAGGCGTTGTAATTCTCGATGGTGCCAGGTGGAGAGCAACAGCGGACCACGGAGTTGAGATCGGTCCAGGAGCGGCCGTTGAGATCGTTGGAGTGACGGGTCTCGTCCTTGAAGTTGATCCTGTGACGAGGCCAGGTCGCGAAGAAATCCCTAAAAATGGTTGAAATTTCCTGGCGCTGAAGGGTCTATGGCGCTATGTTCCTCTGCATCGTGACTTGTATAGTCGCGCTCTGAGAAACTTTGAGAGATGAAAGGTCTTCCCTGATGACGTCTGATCGATCATGGCAACCTGTGGCGCTGTGCAGCGGGAACCACTCCCACCTGTTTTTTCCCCCGAGTAGACAGGAGCGCAAGGAGGAACGAATCCGACGTGAGACGAGAGCAAAGGCCGTCTGTCAGGTCTGTCCTGTTGTGACCGAGTGTCGCATGTACGCTCTTCACATCAAGGAGCCCTACGGTATCTGGGGAGGCCTCACGGAGACAGAGCGCCGGAGCGAGGTCGTTACCTCCGTTCTCTAAGAGACCGTGTGTCCCCACTCCTGCGCGTTCTCCCAAGTTTGTCGAGCCATTCCAGGGTCGGAATTGCTTGGCGGCGCGACATGTCGAAGTTGTCCTTAAATTCCGAGACCGTGAATCCTTCAGGGAGTTCGGTGAGGCGGTCAAGGATTTCCTCAATCTGTGTGTTGGTGAACACAAGGTCGGGGGCAACTTGTACGAGGTCCCCGCGCCGTAAAAGTGCATGAACTACGTCGGCGGGAAGGTCGAGGGAGTCCAGTCGCGGTACGCCGAAGGAGGCTTCCAGTCCCTCTCTGACTCTCCGCCACTCCTCTTCCTGTTCTCCTGTCATCTTGCTTGTGAAGGAGGTGAGGTGGATCGCTCCTTGTGTCTCGCTCAGCGCAGTGGCGGTTCGGAGGACGGCGCCAAGGACTGCCCCGTCAACCCCGATCTGCGTCGCAAGTTCCGGTCTTGGTATCCCTTCTCGAAGCGGGTGTGCTTCGTGGTAGGCAACAACGATTCTGTGTGCGCTGGTGGCAATGTCATGACCAGCGTCTACAGACACGATGAGGGCGCCTGCGTGTAGCGCGGTTCCTGGGGTGACGCCGCCGGTTGCTCTCAACAGAGCGTCTATCTCAGTGACTCCGCGTACAGCGAGAAGGGCATTCGCCCTCTCGACTGGGGAGTGGTTCATGGCAGCGCGGAGGATGTCGAGATCGCTGGACGAGGCCTCTCGTGTTGGAGCGGGGTCGAGCACCCGGCCACCCCCGACGACAGTCCGTCGCCCAGAGTCGCGCAGGATGAAGCGGTCACCTATCCCGGCTGGCACGTGCTGTGAGAGCAGTACGCGGTAAATGTCGCTCCCCTGTACCCGCCGGATGGTGGCCGGGCTGCTCGCCGTGCCAATGTGGAGATGAAATGCTCCCCTTGACGGGATCTCCTGAAAGTTGCGCGACGGTGTGATCGTGACGAGGAGAGTGCTGGTCACCCCTACCGTCCCTGGCGCACAGATGAGGCTTGCGCGGCCTACGTCGGCGATCTTCGTCGATTGGAGGTTGATCGCTGCTCGTGAACCGGCCCCTGCCCTGTCAACGGCTTGATCGTGATGGTGGAGCCCACGGACCTTGTCGGTGATTCCTGCCGGAAGGATCAGGACTTCGTCTCCTGGCGCTACAGAGCCGTCCGAGATCGTGCCGGTTGCAACTGTTCCGGCGCCACTGACGGTGAAGGACCGGTCAACCCACAAGCGGAGAGGACCCGTTGGTGGGGGATCGAGTCCCCGAAGCGCTACGGCGAGTGCACCACGAAGATCCTCCATCCCCACGCCGGTCACGGGGGAGAGAGGTATAACCGGCCACCCTTCGAGCACGGTGCCCTCGATCTCATCGAGGACTTCGAGCGTTGCGAGCTCGATAGTGTCATCGTCGCAGAGATCTATCCGCGTGAGAGCAATGACACCTGCCGAGATGTCGAGAAGGTCGAGAATGGTTGCGTGTTCCTCTGTCTGGGGCATCCATCCGCTGTCGGCAGCGATCACGAGAAGCGCGCAATCGATCCCTCCGGCGCCTGCGAGCATGTTCTTGATGAAGCGCTCGTGGCCGGGGGCGTCCACGAAGCCGACGTCGATGCCTTCAATCTCTGTCCAGGCAAAACCGAGATCGATGGTGAGGCCGCGTTCTTTCTCCTCGGCCCAGCGATCCGGATCACGCCCCGTGAGCGCTTCGACGAGCGTTGACTTGCCGTGATCTACGTGCCCTGCAGTGCCGACGATCGGCATATCAGATCACCATGGAACGGAGGGCAGCAGCGACGTCCGCATCGTTGCTCGGCAGTACCGATCTCAGATCGATGAATACCGAGGTGTTCCTGCGACTTGCGACGACCGGAGGGGTGTGTGCAGCAAGCTCTGCCCAGACAGCATCGGCTCTCCCCGGTATCTCAATCAGGCGTGACGGGATCGTTGCACCCGGCACCGAGCCAGCACCTGGCAGTGACTCTCCATCGACGATGCTGAGCGCGTGGGGGAGATCAGCCAGCACGGCCTCGGCTCTTGTGCCGATGTCATCAAGGCTGGCAGCGGCCATCGCCCAGAACGGAATCTCCAACACGCGGTGTTCAGCGTACATCTCGCACGTTGCTGAGATCCCAGCGATCGTTGGCGCATCGAGTCGGAGAGCTCTTGCAATTGGGTGGATTGCAACACGTTCAATAGCGTGAGCGGTTCCCACCAAGATGCCTGCTTGTGGGCCGCCCCAGAGTTTGTCTCCAGAGAAGAGCACAAGGTCGGCGCCGGCTTTGACTGTCTGTATCACGCCTGGTTCTCCCGCTAACCATCTCCGGTCAGCCCCGGCGAGCCAGGGTGCTGACTCGTCTATCAGGCCACTCCCGATGTCAGCAATGAAGGGGATGCCGTTCTCGTGGGCGAGCGCCGCGAGATCTTGGTAGGAGGCGTCTTCCCAGAAGCCCTCAACCCTGTAGTTTGAGGGGTGCACTTTCAGAATCGCGCTGAGAGAACCGACCACGGCTTCATAGTCCGCAAGGCGCGTCCGATTCGTGGTACCGACCTCAACCAGGGTTGCCCCGCTAGCAGACATGAGCTCAGGGAGTCGGAAAGAACCACCGATCTCAATGAGCTCCCCTCTGGATACTGCGACTTCTCCGCCACTGCCGGCAACAGAAGCCAGAGCGAGGAGGAGAGCCCCTGCGTTGTTGTTCACCGCCAGACCTGCCTCAGCCCCTGAAATGAGAGGGAGCAGAGTGCCAAGATATGTTGACCGGTGCGAGCGGCGCCCTGTCTGAAGGTTGATTTCGACGTTGCTTGCCGATGCGGCAGTGGCAGTCATTGAATCGGTCACCTCGCTGTTGAGGGGTGCCCGTCCGAGATTCGTGTGGAGTAAGACCCCTGTGGCGTTGATAACTGCGCGAGGCCGAGCCGCTTCGATGTTGGCGAGTTGTTGCCTCGCGGTCGTCTCAGGATCGATCGAACTCCCCCCTAGGATCGCCTCACGAGATATAGCGATTGCGCCCTGACAGACGTTCACGACGACTGAGTGAGGGAGACCGGTCTCGCGGCCAACGGCTTCTACAAGCGCTGTCACTGAGGGGAGGTTGCTGAGTTTCATGATGGCAACGTAGTACGTATCGTGAGGCACGCAGTGCGGTCGGTCCCCGTGCGTACCTCGACATCCGTACTACGTTCCTCTTATGCGTGTACGAACATGGCTTTTTCTGGCCTTCCTCGTTGTGCCGATCGTTGAGATTGTGCTGCTCTTTGCCGTGGGATCTAGGATCGGGATATGGCCGACGATCGCAACGGTTGTGGTGACCGCAGCACTCGGCTCATACTTCGTCTCGAGACAGGGAAAGTCGACTTGGCAGAGCATCAAATTCAGAGCCGTCAGGGGTGAGAATCCAACACCAGCCGTCGTGCATGGCGCAATGATTCTGGTCGCTGGCGCCCTACTTCTGACTCCGGGATTTCTGACGGACTTCGTTGGGTTCGCGTTCCTCGTGCCTGGTGTTCGCGAGGCTATCAGGCAGTGGTTCCTTGGGCGTCGCGACTCGGGTTGGGTCGTTCTGCGGTGACAACTCTTCGTCGAGCTTCAACGGTGTGTGTGGTCAGGGAGAGAGATGACTTAGAGGTGCTCATGGTGCGTAGATCCCTCGAAGCGCGGTTCATGCCCGGTGTCTGGGTGTTCCCCGGGGGAACCGTTGATGCTGGGGATGCTGTTGCACCGCTCGCGTTCGGGGGGGCGGAGGCCGGGTCTGACTGGAAGGTTGCCGCGCTGCGCGAGCTCATCGAAGAGACTGGGCTGTGGCTCACCACTAACGGCGTAGTGTCTGCCCCGCTCTCTCGGGGAGCTTTCGAGGCTGTTGAGGCCTCCGAGCACATCTTGGATCCGGGACGCCTCATCTACTTCTCGAACTGGATAACTCCGTCGGCTCTGCCTCTCCGGTTCGACACACGCTTCTTCCTTACCGTTGCTGGTGCTGACGTTCAGGTTGAGATCGACGGGGAGGAGGTCATCGACTTCTCATGGATTACACCCCTTAGTGCCTTGCAGAAGGAGGAGTCAGAGGAGTGGATCGTCTCTTTCCCGACCCGCGAGACGCTCCTCCTGCTCGCGACTGAAGCTACTGCCGCTGCCCTCTCAGAGAGGTTCACGGCGCTCAATGTCATACCACCTGTGCAACCGCGCATCTATGTTGGGGAGAATGAAGTCAGCATTCTCATGCTGGGTGATGACGGGTTTGATGAGGCGGGCGAGCAACAGCATGACGTGTCTTTCCTCAACCGGCTAGCGCTAGTCGTTGCTAAAGGTGGACGGGTTCCTGCCGAGATGAAACGTAACCCATGATTGAACGAGTCCTTGCACCGAATCCGAGCCTGTATACCGGCCCTGGTACCAACACGTACCTGATCTCGAGTGGCTCAGAAGTCTTGATTCTTGACCCCGGTCCTGTCATTGAGGAGCATGCGGCAGCAATTGCAGTAGCGCTTCGCGGTCGCACACCTGTTGGGGTAGTCGTGACCCATACGCACCCGGACCACGCTCCGCTCGCCAATCCACTCGCCAGGACTCTCGATGTGGCGGCATACGGGTTCGGTCCGGGACCCGAATTCAGCCCAGATGTGGAGCTGGCTGACGGTGCAACAGTCAAATTTGGATCCGAGGAGATTCTCGCGATCCATACGCCGGGCCACACGGCTGATCACCTATGTTTCCGATGGGAGGACACGCTCTTCACAGGCGACCACATCATGGAGGGCTCAACGGTCTTGATCGAGGACGCAACCGCATACCTTGACAGTCTCTACCTCGTTGCAGATCTCGGTGTTGCTCGCCTTGAGCCTGGGCACGGCGATACGATGGATGATGCTGGGGCGGTCATCACCGAGTACATTGATCATCGGCTCCAACGCGAGCGCCAGATCCTTGCTGCAATTGCTGATGGTGCTACCACGAGCAGCGAGGTCGTCGACGTCGTTTACTCGGAGATTCCTGCGGGCTTGCGCCGTGCAGCAATGCAACAGGTTGGGGTGCAGTTGACCAAGCTTTCGCGAGACGGTGCGGTAGTGTTTACCGCGGGCACAGTGGAGGATGCGACAGAAATTCGCTTACCTCCGGTGAGCAAGAG
>CAYYGI010000057.1:0-7216 GCA_964471085.1 uncultured Acidimicrobiaceae bacterium | reverse complement strand
ACGAAGACGAAGGCTGCTACTCCCCTTCGAGCTTTCTGCGAAGCCGTTCTTGAACAATTGTGGTGGTGAGGTCTGCGCGGGAGCGTTCGATGAGTGCTCGTGCAACATCTGTTGTCCTCCGGAGCCCCGAAGTCATGCCATCGGGATAGTCCAGAGATGTCAGCAGGTCATGGACCGCCTCCATGTCCTCGAACGTCCGCTCCGCAGCGGCAAGGTCGCCCTTGCGAAGCTGGTCAAGAAGCCTTCTGCGCTGCTCCCCTACTGCTTCCCCGAGGCCCTTGAGATACGGTACTGCGTGAACACCTAGGTCATCAGGGGAGGGAAGTGGCTCGTGTGCAAGCAGCGCCGCGGTCAGTTCGGCTTCGGCGTACTCCTTGACAGCGTCGTAGAAGAACCCTGCGTGGTAAATGTCCCAATGCCCCCCGAGGCTGGCTTCAGCTTCTGCAATCAGCTCCTTGACCTCATCCATCAGCTCTCTTGCAACCTCGCGCTCACCTCGGTGGAGTGCACGGATAGCATTCGCCGAGTTACGGATGATCGGCCGGCTGTTCTTGAGGGTGAGTTCCCTCGCTGCGTACTTCGTGTCGAGCTCATCTCGAACCGCCGACTCGATCGCTGAGAGGTCTAGGGGGGATGTCATCAGTTAGCCGGCGATAACTCGAACGGTCCGGCTCTCCTCAAACTCGGGCTGAGGCACAGCGGCGACAACCGGGGAGAGTCTCGCCGCGGCGATCGGCACAACCGTTGCCTTTGGTAAGAGCGATTGCTGTTTCACATACAACAGGAGAGCAACGTATCCAGCAGTGGCAATGTTGAACGCTATCGTGGCCCACAACCACGCAATAGAGCCGGTCCACGTCGCTACCACCAGGGTGAATGCCGCTGTTAACACGAGACCAACAAGGATGCGCTGACGCTTCATCTGTGCATGTCGACGGACATACTCTGCTCCGTCTGGCTCGGCTGCTGAGACCTGCCCGAGGACCTGCTTCGTGCGAGCAAAATCGCGCGTCGTCGTCTTTGGAGCACGGCTTCGGTGATCAAAGAAGGATGGGAGAAGAAAAGCAGCCCACAATCCTGCAATGAGGATAGCTACGACGTAGTACATGAGTTCGGCTCTCTCCTGCTCCGCCAGCCATCAGATCGCATCCGCGCTCGGTGCACTTCGATAGCGGCTTCCTTCAGGGTATTTTTCAGGGGTTCCACGGGGCCGTGCATACTCTAGCTCGGATCGCTGCCAGGGGGTAACTTTTGATCTTGCACACAGGTTACATCATTTTCATTCATGTCGCCCGAAGTCCCCACTTGCTACCTCCACAGCATGAAGCAGCACACCAGCGATCACCGCGAGCCCTTCGGCTACTGCCTTTGGCGAACCCGGGAGGTTCACGATGACACACTGCCCGCGAAGACCACTCACCCCTCTTGAGAGCATGCCGAACGGAACAACTCCGAAGGTCTCGGAGCGCACTGCCTCTGAGATACCGGGGATCTCCCTCTCAATCACCGACCTTGTAGCTTCTGGTGTGAGATCGCGGGGGCTGAGGCCTGTGCCGCCGGTTGTGATGATGAGCGACACGTGCCCCGAGAGACGAATCAGGGTGTCAGCAACCGAGGAGACACCATCAGGGATAACAACAGTCTCCACAACGGTGAACCCGACATCCTTGAGGGCTGCGGCTGCAACACCCCCGGACGTATCAATCGACTCCCCCGCGGCACCAGAATCGGAGACCGTCACAACCGCTGCGGTCCAAGCGCGAGAACCTTCCTCAGGCATGTCGCCACTCACCAGACTTACCACCGGTCTTCGACAACAACCTCACCGAATCAATCGAGACGCCTCTCTCGATACCTTTCACCATGTCGTACAACGCAAGCGCTCCAACAACAGCTCCAGTCATAGCTTCCATCTCAACGCCGGTGCGAGAAGTGACTCCCACGAGGACCTGTATCCGTGCACCAAACTCAGTGCGCTCTATCTCCACTTCGACGCGGTCGATCGCAATCGGGTGGCAGAGAGGGATAAGATCGGGAGTCTTCTTCACCGCCTGAATCGCCGCAATCCGGATAGTGGCGAGCGCATCACCCTTTCCAAGTGCCTCGGAGAAGAGCCGGACGGTCGTACCAGGTTCCATTGTTACGAGCGCTTCGGCGACCGCGACGCGACGAGTTACCGACTTCCCCCCTACATCGACCATGCGTACAGCTCCGGCATCGTCTAGATGGTTGAACTCACTCATCGATCTGCCTTCCTTCTGGCCAGTTGAACATCTCTAAAGTTACCTCTTGACCCGCAGAGAGCGAGCCGACACCAACAGGCACCACAGCGAACGCTTCGGCGTTCGCGAGGCCTGACAACACGTTCGAGCCTTGGCCCCCCGAACGAACGGCGACGAAAGAACCGTCCGAGTCTTGGGCAAGGCGGACACGAAGAAAGACGGTCTTTGCTTCGTTCGTCTCGACATCCTCCCCCATTCTGCCAACGATGTGAGTTCGAAGTATGCGGGTTGCTCCCATCATGTGCAGAAGTGCGGGGCGGACGAATTGCTCAAAAGAGACGAACGTCGAGACCGGATTCCCGGGGAGACCGAACAGCGGGACACCGTGAACAGTACCGAACGCGAACGGTTTCGCGGGCTGCATTGCAACACGCCAGAACTCGACGCTCCCGAGCTCGCTCAGCACCTGCTTGACGTAGTCGTACTCCCCCATCGACACACCACCCGTTGAGATCACGAGATCCGCTCTAGCCGCGGCGCTCTCGTACGCAATCCTAAGAAGGCGAGGATCGTCCCCGACAATCCCCAAGTCGAAGATAGGCACACCGAGTTCAGCTAAGACCGAACGGAGCAAGACTCTATTCGAGTCCCTGATAAGGCCAGGCAGGAGATACTCGGTGGCTGGATCAACGATCTCATCCCCCGTTGACATGATCGCCACCGTCGGGAGATCTGCTACCACCGGGTGAATGCCTGCACTAGCGAGGCTTGCGACGTGCCGAGCTGTGAGCCGTATCCCCGCGTCCACGACGACATCTCCAGCCGCCATATCTCCACCCGCCGGGCGTACGTTTCTCCGTTCCTCCACCCTACACCTGACCAACACTGTGTCACGCTCCGAAGAGTTAGTGTCTTCAACCTTCACGACAGCATCTGCCCCTTCGGGCATCGGGGCACCCGTCATGATGCGAGTTGCTGTGCCACGCTCAACTCGCATAGTTGGAAGTGAGCCTGCAGCGACGTCCTCATTTACCGAGAGCGTCACAGGGGCATGCTCTGTATCGGCGGCAACCACGGCGTACCCATCCATAGCCGAGTTATCAAAGGGGGGGAGCGCCTCGCGAGTGACTGCGTCCTCGGTTGTAACCCTCCCGAGGCTCTCGGTAACCGCCACAGAGCCAGCGTGGAGCAATGGCATTGCAGCAAGTACCTGGGCGCGGGCTTCCTCAAGGGCCTTCACGAGGTGACCGATTGTTCACTCGAGTCGAGCAACCGCTTGATGTTGCTTGCGTGTCGCACGATCACGAAAGCTGCAATCGCTCCGGCCCATGCAAGTTCGACGTTCGTTCGACCATCCAGCCAGAGAGCGGGAAGAACCAGACTCATAGCCAAGAGGGAGGCTACGGAGGCCTTCTTCGACACGACAACCGTCACGACCCAGAGAAGAGCGAAGGCACCACCCACAACGGGAGCAAGGAGAATGAACCCCCCAAGGGAGGTCGCTACGCTCTTGCCGCCCTTGAATCTGTGCCAGATTGGGAATGCATGTCCAATCACAGCGGCAAAGAGCGTCACATACCCGAACTCCGGTGACCAGATAGCGGTCCCGATCCATGCAGCAGCCACTCCCTTGAGCCCATCTCCGATGAGCACAACCACAGCGGAGCGGTAACCAAGGACTCGCATGATATTTGACATTCCTGGATTCCCAGAGCCCTCAGCCCGAATGTCGACACCGCGCGAGCGCGCTACGAGTATGCCGAAGCTCACACTCCCGAGTAGATACGACACGAGAATTGCAAGAGAGTATGCGATTACAGAATCCACATCTCCAGTGTAGGAACTTGACGGGAGACAGGAGAGTCCCTCCGTGCTCTCTGCTCTCTCAAAGGTCTTCCCTCGGGCAGTGAGAAGAGGTACATTGAGAGTGTGCTCTGGCTTGGACGACCTCCATACCTGCGATGGTTCGCTGCTGCGTCAGTAATTGCTGCTGCAATTGCTTGGGACGCATCCCAACGCGCAACCGAACCATTCCCCTTCGCTGCTGTTGACCTGGTGCGCGGCCAGCCAATCACCCAGCAGGAGGTCCAATGGAGGGAGATGCCTGTTGGGTCCCTCATAATGCCGGTTCTCGATGGGGCGTTGGCCTCAACGACTATTACGGAGGGAGATCCGATCACCGTCTCCCTGGTCTCCACTCTCCCACCTCTCCCTCCTGGAACGTGGGCTGTGCCGGTCGCACTCCCTCTCGGAACGGGTGTTGGAATGACTGTGCGCCTCGTGTTCACCGATGGCACCGCTACTGTCGGCGTGATCGTCCAGCCTGCCACGGAAGACTCTTTCGGACTCGTGACCGATGGACTCGTGGCAGTCTCCGAGACGGTGGCAGATGCAGTTGCAGTAGCCGCTGCCTATGGTGACCTCGTGGTGCTCATCGAACCCTGACGACAGAGCTCCCAGTACCCGTCACAGCATGAGGAGAGCGATCACTCCGAACGTGACGCTGTAAATCCCGAAAGGTGCAAGCCCAACCCTTCGCAGGAGCCTGAGCAGAACCGCAATAGCGATGTACCCAGACGTTCCCGCAACGACCATGCCGACCCACACACTCACCGGAATCGCTGCTCCCTGAGCCCAGACTCCGCCCAACTTGAGGAGACCGGCACCAGCAGTGACGGGGATCCCGAGCAGGAACGCGAATCGTGCCGCTTCAGTGCGGCTCATCCCCCGAGCAAGCCCAGCGGCAATCGTCATCCCTGATCGTGAGATTCCCGGGATCAGCGCAAGTGCCTGAGAGAGACCAATAACGAGAGAGTCGCGCGGCCCGAGATCCTCGGTACGGCCATCTCCGACACGGAGCAGAGTCGTGAGAAGCAGGATGATCCCTCCCACGATGAGGAACCCAGCGACCACCCTGGGGTCGAGGGCCAGCACCTCGATGCGATCCTCGAATGTAAAACCGAGAGCGACCGCTGGGATCGTGCCGATCACGAGCAGGGTGATGAGCTTCCGAGCCGCCCTGTCGAACTTTACCATCGCTACGATGTCCGAGCGGAAGTAGAGAGGTGCTGCTACAAGAGTACCAAGATGAAGCATCGCGTTCGTCGCGAGATCGGGGCCTGAACGACCCAGGAGCGCTGGAATCAGAACAACGTGGCCACTTGACGAGATAGGCAGGAATTCGGTCAGACCCTGGATGAGGCCCCAAAGTATCGCATCGAGCATCCGGGGAGCTTAGGGGCAGGTCACATCCCAGCTTGTTCTTGTTCCGGCACCGCAGATCGAGCAATCCTCCGAGTGAAGTAGTGCACCCGCTTGAGATTCGTGATCACATCGGTCTCGAAACGGTACGTTGCAACACGGTTCGGTTCGTCCACAACCAGGCGCTTGGTCTGTCGAGTCGTCACAGCGCGCTCCACTCGACGAATATCGCTCTTCATCGAAGATACTGCACGCGCTGCGAACTCGTCTTTCTGAGTTACCGCCACCAGAGCAAGCTCGAAGGCTTCCACAACAAGTCTGTGGTACTGCTCCATGAGCTCACGTGTTGGAGGACTGACGTCAATGGAGTCCTGTATCCTCTGATAGCCGAGCATCACCAAATTTGTCTCCACGAGGTCACCAATCGCTTCGAGGGCGTTCGTTGCTTCGAGCAGATCAACGAGTTCAGCTCCCGCATCCTCGGAGAGCTTCAAGAGCGAGATCTGGCCGAGATACTCGAGAATGAACCCGTGGAGGGCATCGACCTCGTCATCTCTCTCTCGCACGATGGCTAAGTCGTCGAGATCGCCGTCGAGGATTGCGGGGAGAACATCTTCGAGCATGGACTGAACCCGGTGGGCCATCCTCAGCATCTCCATGCGTACCTTGGTGAGAGCAATCTCCGGAGTCCGAAGCAGTACCGGGTCAATGTACTTGGGTGCGATTAAGGCGGCCTGCGCCTTGTCGGGGGCAAGCCGGATCACCAATGCTGCGAACGGTTTCACGAATGGCAGGAACAAGAGGGCGTTCACAACATTGAACATCGTGTGGGCATTGGCGACCTCGCGCGGTGTCCCACCCCCCACCGAAGACACCCATGCAGCAAGGGTGTCGATGAATGGGAACCAGATGATCACCCCTATCACATTGAAGAGAAGGTGAGCAACCGCAGCTCGTTGAGCCTCGCGGATCTTCCCGATAGCAGCTAGCAGGGCCGTGACCGATGTCCCAATGTTCGCCCCGAGAAGAAGAGCAATACCTGCCGGGAGCGTGATCAGTCCCTGTCCGGCAAGAACGATGACCACCCCCGCAGTCGCCGACGAAGACTGCACGAGCGCCGTGAAGAGCGCCCCAACAGCAATAGCGAGGAGTGGGTTGTCAAGAGCTTCCATCGCTGCGATGAAAGGCTCATAGGTTCGCAGTGGGCGCATCGCGTCGCCCATCACCACCATGCCCAAGAAGACGAGGCCTAACCCTGTGATAGCAACCCCCTGAGAGCGACGCCTCTCTCGTTTCGCGAGCGAGGAGAGAGCGAAGCCTCCAGCAATCAGCGCCATAGCCCAGCCAGCAACGTTGAACGCTATGACCTGAGCCGTGACGGTTGTCCCGATGTTCGACCCGATGATCACAGGTATCGATTGGAGGAATGTCATGAGTCCCGCGGAGATGAATCCAACAACGAGCACCGTCGTAACAGAGGACGACTGCACGACCGCAGTGATTCCAGCACCAGTCGCGAGTCCAGCGAAGCGGTTCACGGTAAGACGCTCAAGGAGCCTGCGGGCTCGGTCTCCTACGATGATTCGCAACGCCTCTGTCATCCGGTCCATCCCAAGGAGGAAGAGCGCAAGGCCACCGAGCAAGCCAAGGACGAGTGTTCCCCAAGCAATCGTTTCGTTCGTTTCAACGACCGCGAGAGACACCCAGTACATAGCTACGCCCCGTACGCCGACGAGATCCTGAACTGCTCAGCGATCTTCACGTTCACAAGCGCGGGGACACCAGCAGCTTCG
>CAYYGI010000056.1:0-7268 GCA_964471085.1 uncultured Acidimicrobiaceae bacterium | reverse complement strand
CAACGTAATCTCTCACCGATTCGGCCATGTGGCAAGGCTAGAAGAGAATCCAGCACACAGAGCCGGGAGGTGCATAATCTGCATCAGTGCGTGGCAAGTACCTGGGGAGTCGGCTCCCTCACCCACACTCCAATGGCTTCATCAACGGTGACATCAGCTTCTGCGACTATCGCGACGAACCACTCTTCAAGTGCAGCTACCAGTGCTGCCCTATGAAGGGTTTCACGCACAGTATCCGGGGTTGCTACCTCTCTCTGAGAAACTAGGATCATGTGGTATCCGGACACTGACTTGATCGGTGCCGTGACGACTTCGATCTCTGCCTCCATAACCGCAGTGGCGAAGGGCTCAAGATACGCCGCTGGTGAGCCACAGCCGAGGTTGCCGCCCTGAGGCGCCGTTTCAAGGTCGAGGGAGACCTCAGACGCAAGCGAAGCAAAACTCTCTCCGGCATCAAGGCGAGCTTCTACAGCATCGGCCTCTTCGATCGTCCCCACGAGAATATGGGATGCACACACAACAGTCCAACTGCGTACATCATTCAGGAGCTGGCCCGAGATGACGTCATCAGAGATAGGGACGAGAGCGTCAGCCAAGTGCCTCTCAATCGCGTCCTGAACCACGAGCTGCCTCGCAAACTCTCGGATGCCTACCTCTGTTGCAGCTACATCTCCCAGGTACTCCTCAAGCGTCCTCCCGTCCTCTAAGCCAGCAACGAACTCGTTGAGGCGTGCATCGACCTCCGGTTCCGTCGGGTCAACACCGAAATCAGATTTCGCTCCCTGGTTAACGGCCTCCCACTGAATGGTGACTGAGAGGTAACGAGTGAATTCGTAGGTGCCGAGTTGCAACTCTTCGGGAGGGATCAGCATCTCGACACGTGAACGTTCGATGTCGACGCCATTCACCGAAGCAACAACATCGCTGCCGCCACCGCATGCTGCGAGGACGAACGAGAACAACACCACGATCACGAGAACACGTTTCATGCACTACCTTTCGTAGCCTGAAGGCTAGAGGTCAAAAACTGCAACGACTCAGCCGCTCGCTTCGATTCCTGCTGCGGACATCACCTTCGAGAAATCTTCGGCCACAGCGTCTCGCGAGTCGTGTCTGATAACCATTTCGCTTCTCAGCCGATCAACTCTGACATGACTGACGCCCGGAAGGAGGCCGATCTCCTTGACAGCTTGCGAGATGCAGACACCACAGTCACACCCGATACAGACGATCCCTTCGAGAGTGATCCTGGTTTCAGTTAGCGGCATGTTGGGTGCTTCTCTGTAGCGTCGGGCGTGGCCAATGATACCAAAAGGATACAGACGACTCGGCAGTCTCCACGAACATAGGGTATGGTTATCTCCAAGATGAGGATCGCACGGCTGGGTTCATTGTTGTTTGTCCTCGCCCTCGTTATCGCGGCGTGCGGTACGGGCGCGCCCGAAACAACGACGACCACGAGCCCAGCACCCACCACAGCAATAGAGACAACGACAACTCTCACCACCGCGCCACCACTCACCACAACCACGACTGCTCCCCCCCTGCCTGGAATGGCTGCAACCTCCACCATCATCGTCGTTCAGCAGGATCTCACCACGCTCGGATACTTCTCCGATGCGATCGACGGAATCTCGGGACCCAAGACGCGCACAGCAATAGCAGAATTTCAGACCGGAGCAGGCATTGCGTCCGACGGCGTGTTCGGACCGATCACCGATGCTGCCCTCACTCTGAGGCTCCAGGCCGATGAGAAGTACGTAATCGAACTCCAAGAGGCACTCACCGAACTCGAGTTTTACACTGGGCCGACGGGGGGAGTCTTTGGTGAGGGCACTCGGAAGGGTGTACGGCTCCTCCAAGAGTCCTGTGACCTGGAACAGACAGGAGAGCTCGACATCAGGACACGGCTCTGTCTTGGGGGACACATCTAAGAAATCTCTTCTCGCAAGTGGCATCTGTCGCTATACAGGAGACAGATCGCAGTTACTCTCTCACGGGTGGTGGCTGAGAGTTGCCAATTGATGACGTCGACGAGAGAGGTTTTCATGGAACTGACCGATGGGCTTATCAACAAAGTGACGTGGAAGATTCCGAATGCTCTCGCGCTCGTTGGCTCTCGAGCAGGCGACGAGTGGAACGGGATGACGACCTCGTGGATCACCCAGGTGGCTCAGGAACCGATCCTCATTGGGGTAGGTATCGACAAGGCCGCAGTGACCCACCGTCTCATCAGTGAAGGTGGATCTTTCACCGTGAACTTGTGGGATTCAGAGAACACGCGACCGTTCGTCAAGTTCTCAAAGCCTGCAACCAAGGAAGGTATGACGCTCAACGGTTGGGCAATCATCGAAGGCGAGACCGGTGCACCAATCTTCGAAGATGCTGTTGCATGGATGGAGTGCACCGTGACCCAGGCCGTCGACTGCGGAAGCCACACGTTCTTCATCGGCGAACTCGTCGCGGCCGCTATCAATGATGATGATGCCAGGCCGGCAGCAATGTCGGATACCCGCATGAAGTACGGGGGGACTCGGCGCGGGCACGACTGACGACTCTCAGCGATCAGCAGTCAAGCGTCCGGAGTGTGCGAGAATCGAGGGATGCGTGATGACGAAACATTGCTCCATGATCGAAGAGACGCTGGCCGTCGACTCGCTGGGCTGCTGCACGCCTACAAGCACGCTCCTGGCGCGATCGTGCTCGGGTTGCCACGCGGCGGTGTCCCCGTTGCTGCCGAGATTGCCTCGGTCCTTGGCCTCCCCCTCGATCTCCTCATCGTGCGCAAGCTCGGCGTGCCAGGTTTCGAGGAACTCGCCTTCGGCGCTATCTCCTCGGGTGATATCGCGGTTCTCAATCAGGACGTGATCCGAAAGGCCGGAATCGACGACGCGACAGTTGAGCGAATCAGAACCCAACAAACCGCGGAGCTCAACCGACGTGAGGTGAAATATCGCGGCGGACGGACCCCGCTCGTAGTCAGAGATGCAACGGTCATCGTCGTCGACGACGGCACCGCAACAGGTGCAACAATGCATGTTGCACTCGATGCTCTGCGCGAGGCTCGACCGCGGAGAGTCATCGTCGCGGTCGGTGTTGCTCCACGCAGCGCTATCAGACGCCTTCGCAAGGTAGCGGACGACGTCGTCGTTCTTCTCAGCCCTCGTAGCTTCACGGCCGTTGGAGCATGGTACAACGACTTCACCCAGACAACTGACGACGAAGTGATCGCTCTCATCTCGAAGAAAGCATGAGCGGATCTGAGAGCTTCAACGGAGCTTCCAAGAAATAGTCTTGACATACGCCCGATCTTGTCGTAGATTCCTAGTCAGATGAACGTTGCACTTCACTATGGATTGAAGTACGGATCGATGTGTACGGCGATGACACAGTCGTACAGATCCTGCGCGTAACCGCACCACAGTAACAACCAAGAGCTACCAGAGGATCTGCACCGGCGAACCGGGCGGGTCCTTTTTTTGTGTGAGGACGCAACTCTTTCTTGGGGACACCAACATCCCCTCCCGGACACCGGTACAGCCTCCAGAGACATGGAGAGAACATGCCATCCAACTATCGATACGAGACCCTCCAGATCCATGCAGGGCAGGAATCGGCCCCGGGTACGAACGCCAGAGCGGTACCTATCTACCAGACAACGTCCTACACCTTCGACGATGCGGCCCACGGCGCGCGGCTCTTCGCTCTCGAGGAGTTCGGCAACATCTACACGCGGATAATGAACCCGACGACAGATGTGTTCGAGCAGCGCATCGCTGCTCTCGAAGGAGGTGTTGCAGCAGTCGCGACCGCGAGTGGACAGGCCGCACAGCTCACCACGATCTTGACGCTCGCAGAGGCAGGTGACAACATCGTGTCAACGTCGAACCTCTACGGTGGAACATACAACCAGTTCAAGGTTGCGCTCGAGCGGCTCGGGATCGAGGTCCGGTTCATCGCAAGCGATGACCCGGAGGAATTCGCGGCAAGGATTGACGACGATACCAAGGCTCTCTACCTCGAAACGATCGGAAATCCACGATTCAACGTACCTAACCTTCCAGCGTTTGCGCAAGTCGCTCACAGAGTCGGGGTACCCCTCGTCGTGGACAACACATTCGGCGCCGCAGGGTACCTCGCGCGGCCTATCGACCATGGAGCGGACATCGTAGTTGCTTCAGCCACGAAATGGATCGGGGGCCACGGGACGTCGATCGGTGGGATCATCGTCGACTCAGGCGCCTTCGACTGGACCAACGGGCGATTCCCCGGGTTCACCGAACCCTCCCCCGGCTATCACGGCCTCGTGTTCGCTGACACCTTCGGGCCGGATAGCCCGTTCGGGAACATCGCATTCGCAGTCCGCGCACGAGTCGAGGGACTCAGGGATCTCGGTGCCTGCCTCTCCCCCTTCAACGCGTTCCTACTCCTGCAAGGCGTCGAGACACTCTCGCTGCGAGTTCAACGCCACGTGGAGAACGCGCTCGAGCTCGCAGTGTGGCTCCAGGACCAGCCTCAGGTCTCGTGGGTGAACTATCCGGGCCTTGAAAGCCATCCTTCCCACGAGATCGCGGGACGAATCCTCACCAACGGGTACGGTGCCGTGTTGGCATTCGGAATCAACGGAGGGGCGGCGTCGGCGGAGCACTTCATCAATTCGGTGCAGCTCGCTTCACATGTCGCGAACGTAGGAGATGCAAAGACCCTGGTGATCCACCCGTCCTCGACCACGCATCAGCAGCTCGATCGCGAAGAGCAGCTCTCCTCGGGTGTCACAGAGGACCTGGTACGAGTCTCGGTAGGTATCGAGCACATCGATGACATCATCGCGGACTTTGCTCAGGCCTTCTCCGTACTCGACAAGGTCGAGGCAGGAGCATCGTGAAGCAGACAGTCGTCATACCCGGAGTCTTCCCCCTTGAGCGGGGGGGAACACTGCGCGACGTCAACGTGATGGTGCGCACCTGGGGGAAACACCTGGGCACGGCAACCCTGATCTGCCATGCACTCACAGGCGACGCCGACGCCGACGACTGGTGGCGCGATCTGTTCGGAACCGAGCACCTCTTCGACCCGGCCGAGTCATTCATCGTGTCGATGAACGTACTTGGTGGCTGTTCCGGAACTACGGGACCGACGTCGAACGGTTCGGGCGCCAACTTCCCGAGAGTGACGATCAGAGACATGGTCCGAGCCCAGAAGGACATCCTGGATCAGCTCGGTGTCACACATCTCGATCTTGTGATCGGAGGCTCAATGGGTGGCATGCAGGTGCTCGAGTGGGCAGCGATGTACCCGTCCTTCGTCAGCACGATCATCCCGATCGGTGTGGGATCCTCCCAGTCGGCGTGGGCAATCGGTCTCTCAGAAGCACAACGCAATGCCATCATCACCGATCCATCCTTCCTCGACGGGCAGTATGACCAGAGCGAACAACCGGTCAACGGCCTCGCGACGGCGCGCATGATCGCGATGTGCTCGTATCGCAGCCCAACAAGCTTCGATGAACGTTTCGGGCGTGAAGCAGATGACGGGGCGTTCGCTGTTCAGTCCTATCTCCAGCACCACGGACGCGAACTCGCGGCGCGCTTTGACGCGAACTCGTACCTGACGTTGCTCGACGCCATGGATAGCCACGACCTCGGGCGGCACCGCGGGCCGCGCGAGGCCATCCTCAACCGGATCACCCAGCGCGCCCTCGTGATCGGAATCAGCACCGATGTGCTCTATCCGATCGGTGAGACCAGGGCGCTGGCGGCATCAATGCCGCATGCAACATTCGCCGTGCTCGACACTCCGAACGGCCACGACGCCTTCCTCATCAACACGGACCAGCTTGCGGGAGTTGTGAGTCGTTTCCTTGACAACACTCGCCCACGTCCCCCTTTCAGGGAGAAGCGAGCGCAGTGAGCGAGGGGGGAGCACGAGCCTACGAGCCCCGTCTCCAAGCAGAGCCCGTTAACGTCGCCAGTTGAGCGCTGCGTCTGCTACCTTTCTAAGGTCGTAGTGTCACCTTTCCAGTTTGGAGGGCGGAGGCCAGCGCATTGTCGCTACCCCGGTGATACACGGCACAGACTCTCTCCCGGTTGGATCGCCTCTTCCACCCGACTCGTGTCTAGAGCGGCTTCTGGTCGCACGATCGCGAGTGAGAAGGCAGACCTAACCGCCCCAACCGGGCAAGGAATCATCATGAATACGACATTTACTCAACTCGGGCTGCCCGCCGCGCTCCTCGACACACTCAAGGTTCAGGGCATCACCGAGCCATTCCCGATCCAGGCAGCAACGATCTCCGATGTCGCCAAGGGCAGGGATGTATCGGGGAGGGCTCCAACAGGATCAGGGAAGACACTCGCCTTCGGGCTCCCGATCCTTGCAACAGTAGAGAGCGCTCGACCGAATCATCCGAAGGCTCTCATCCTCGCTCCAACTCGCGAGTTAGCAGAACAGATCAGGCGCGACCTTGCACCTTACGGCAAGGCTGTTCGCCGCCAGGTCTTCGCTATCTACGGAGGTGTGCGTTACCAGGCACAGAAGGAGTGGATGCGGAGGGGCGTCGATGTACTCGTCGCCACTCCCGGGCGTCTCGAAGACCTCATTGAGCAGGGCTCTGTGCACCTCGACGAGGTCAACATCGTGGCTATCGACGAAGCAGACCGTATGGCTGATATGGGGTTTCTCCCCGACGTCAGACGGATCCTCAACCAGACATCGAAAGACCGCCAGACGCTTCTCTTCTCCGCAACGCTCGATGGTGATGTTGCTGTCTTGATCCGTGAATACCAGAACAACCCGGTACGCCACGAGGCAGGGACTGTTGAATCGGAGACGACGGACGTACAACACCACTTCTGGCTCGTCGACCAGGGCGACAAGGTGCGCCACACCGCAGATGTTGTAGGCGTCGCCGACCGATCAATCGTATTCACGCGCACACGCCACGGTGCAGACCGGCTCGCGAAGCAGCTCTCTCGGCTCGGGGTCGCCGCTGTTGCCATGCATGGAGGGCGCACGCAGAATCAGCGGCGACGGGCCCTTCAATCCTTCGCTCGTGGGGAAGCAGAAGCCCTCGTTGCTACCGATGTTGCAGCTCGAGGTATCCACATCGATGCTGTCGCGTCCGTGATCCACTACGACCCGCCCGCAGATCATAAGGACTACCTCCATCGTTCCGGGCGCACCGCACGGGCCGGAGCAACCGGTACCGTTGTCAGCCTCGTCACTGGCGCTCAGAGACGCGCGGTTCGCCGAATCCAAACCCAGTTGGA